>NZ_JACJDO010000054.1:0-21326 GCF_014163535.1 Pseudoalteromonas sp. SR45-4 | reverse complement strand
TGGCTTCCTTCAGACCCCACCGTTGGCCAGTGACGCCCTTGCCATTCAGATTATCTTCCCCTTAGTCAGGGTGATAAGGCATCTTTCAGCCTATCGGGTTTGCCAGCTTCGCTGGGCAAACAAAAGATTAGCAGCTTAATAGCTGCTAATTACTTAACTGCAGCAACAACCGAAATTTCAACAAGCAAGCCATCTCGAGCCATTTTAGCTTCAACACAGGCGCGTGCAGGGGCATAGCCTTCAGGTACCCAGGCATCCCACACCTCGTTCATCTCAGCAAAATACTCCATGCTTTTTACATATATAGTCGCGCTTAGCATATTCTCTTTCGAGCTGCCGGCTTCATCTAGTAAAGTAGCTACTTTATCGAGCATAGTTTGAGTTTGCTCTTTAATATTTTTTTCAGCGTCTGCACAAACTTGTCCACACAGATAAATAATACCGTTATGCTTTACTATGCGGCTCATACGCGCATTAGTTTGAAGGCGTTCAATTGTCATAATTTATATTTTCCAAATTGTTTGGCATTAAACAGTGTCAGGCGCATTTATGTTTTTATATTCGCTGCGCTGGGTTTGCTCATTATAATTAATTACGGCAACTGCACCGGTATTAAAAATAGGCATATGGCCCACACATAACTGATCAACCAAATAACTTACTATGGGCATGTGCGCCACTACTAGCCAAGTATTACACGCAGGATGCGCCGCTATTAACGTTTCGATGTAATCGGCTGCAATTTGCGGTTTACCTTCAGGTATAATGTCTTTGCAGGTTTCGCTAAATTTAAACGTGTTATTTTTAGCAACCCCTTTTGCTGTTTGTTGAGCTCTAATGTAAGGACTAACTAACAGCGCATCGGGTGAATAGTTTTTTGCCAGCCACAGCCCCATTTTTTCAGCTTCAATATGACCCTTTTGGGTTAACTGTCTCGCTGCATCATCGGCCTGCATTGGCGTTGCTTCGCCGTGGCGCATTATTAAGATTGTTTTCATAATAAATCAACCAATTAAAGAATATAAAACAGTAGCCAATTTGCCCGTTCTTCCGCTATATTAACAAGGTAACACTATTTATTTCTTAAATAGTTCTGTCATGATATTCAGGTAAATCTTATCGCTGTATTTCTCTGTCCTGAAGTTATCATCTGTTGTTAACAAGTAAACATTTAGTTTCAGGAGCATCATTTGAATATCAGTCGCAATGATAACAGAGCCTACCGCGCTCTAACACTGGACAATGGTCTAAAAGTACTCTTAGTGCAAGATAAAGATGCAACAAAAGCCGCTGCGTCTATGGCTGTTAATGCTGGACATTTTGACGACCCTGTTGATAGACAAGGCTTAGCACACTTTTTAGAGCACATGCTATTTTTAGGCACAGATCAATTTCCTGACTCAGGTAGCTTTAATAATTTTGTATCACAAGCGGGCGGCAATACCAATGCCTGGACCGGAACTGAGCACACTTGCTACTTTTTTGACATTAATAATCAAGAATTTGAACATGCGCTAAAGCAATTTAGCCGGTTTTTTATTGCGCCATTATTAAATGCTGCAGAAACAGAAAAAGAACGTAACGCGATAGAAGCAGAATTTAAATTAAAAATTAAAGACGACGGCCGTCGTATATACCAAGTACATAAAGAAACGGTTAATCCGGCTCACCCTTTTGCTAAATTTTCGGTAGGTAATTTACAAACATTAGCCGACAGAGAGCGCTGCATTAGCGACGAGCTAAGAGACTTTTTTAAGCAGTTTTACCAAGCTCAATACATGACTTTGGTCATATGCGCTAATGAGGAGCTCGACACTCTCCAAGCATGGACAAAACAATACTTTACTGCGGTTTGTGGTAACGCCAAGCAACCAAAACCCGCAATTAGTGCGCCGCTATACCGAGCGCAAGACCTAGGAAAACTGCTGCACATTGAACCTCATAAGCATATGCAAAAGCTTATAGTGAGCTTTGCAATGCCTAATATTGATGACTTTTATCGTCACAAAACAGTGAGCTTTATTGCACACTTACTCGGTTATGAAGGTGCGGGCTCGTTATACTCTATTTTAAAACAGCAAGGCTGGATAAATGCACTTTCTGCTGGGGGTGGTATAAATGGCAGTAATTTTAAAGACTTTAATATTAGTATGGCACTAACGGATGAAGGTATTGAATACTTTGAAGATATTATTGAAATGATCTTTGAGTATATTTGCCTCATTAATAACAATATTGAACAGCTACCGCGCTTATACCAAGATAAAAAGAAGCTATTGCAAATTGCCTTCGATAACCAAGAACAATCGCGCTTAATAGACTGGGTAAGTAACTTAAGCATTAATATGCAACATTACGATCAGCCTAACTACTTACAAGGCGACTATTTAATGGAAGGCTTTAAACACGCCACCCATGAAATGGCCATGCAATGGTTAAAGCCACACAATATGCGCTTGGTACTTATTCACCCCGGGGTTGAGCCTCAACATAAAGCAGCTTGGTATAATACACCTTACAAGGTTGAAAAAATTTCGACTAGTTGGCTCGATGCACTAAGTAACATTAATAAACCACTCAATGAAATGCGCTTACCTGTTGTTAATCCTTATTTAACCAAAGACGTTGAGCTGTTTGATATAATTGAGCCACAAACAAAACCTGAGCTAATAGTCACAGAGCCTGGTTTTGATTTTTGGTTTAAACAAGACAACACCTTTCGCGTTGCCAAAGGTCATTTTTACTTGGCAATGGACTCAGACTTTGCAATAAAAGATGTAAAGCACATGGCACTTACCCGCCTCTTTTCTGATTTATTTATGGATAGCGTTAGCGAGCAATTTTACCCTGCCGAACTTGCAGGACTTAGTTATCACTTAACGTCTCATCAAGGTGGGTTAACACTACATACAGCGGGGCTCTCATCAAGCCAGTTAGAGCTGGTTGATGAACTCATTGATGCTTTATTTAACGTAGAAATTTGCTCTAAACGTTTTGCCGAGTATAAAAAGCAATTAGTAAGGCATTGGCGTAACAGTAATCAAAATAAGCCCGTAGGTGAGCTGTTTAGCATGTTAGGCGCAAAAATAATGCCGTGGAATCCACAGCCAGACGAGTTGGCTGACGCATTAAAAAACACGTGTTTTCAGCAATTTAATGAATTTAGACAAGACTTTTTTAAAGCCCTGCATGTAGAGTCATTTTTACATGGTAACTGGCAACAAGCTGATGCAATTAGTTTTCAGAAAAAAGTAGCCGCGCACTTAAAAAGCGCCGCTGTAATAGCCGATTTAACACGGCCATTATTTGAAATTAACAAAGTAACGCGCTTTGAGTTAACGCTTCCTTGTAATGATCACGCTATGCTTATTTACTATCAAGCACAAACCGACTGTGTAAGTGAAAAAGTAAAAATGATGGCGCTAAATCATCTAATCAATCAAGATTATTTTAACGAACTACGCACCACGCAACAATTAGGCTATTTAGTTGGTGCCGGTTACGCGCCTTTTAACACCCGCGCGGGCATTGTTTTTTATGTGCAATCACCCAAGTTTGAAACCAAAACAATACTGCAGCGCCATAATAACTTTATTCATGACTATTTGACCAATATCGATAATTTAACCCCACAAGATTGGTTACAACAAAAGCACGGTCTAACCACACATATAGCCGAAGCAGATAAAAACCTGCGACTGCGCTCGCAACGATTATGGTTAGCTATTGGTAATCGCGATCACGAGTTTCATATGCAACAACGCTTGCTTGATGCATTAAATGCATTAACCCTTGCAGATATAAAAGCATACGCGCTAAGCCTTTTTAGTGAAAATAGACCTAGATATGAGTTTTTAAGCTCTGCAAAGCCCAATAAAGCGCATAATCAGGCCCTTTGCTCGCATTCTCTTTGACAGTGAGTAACGCTTGATTTAGATTGTCGTTTGAAAATTAAATGTTATAAAAACAATAAAAATAATGATCACAATAATAATAAAAATAAGCTTACTATTAGCCCTATTAGTTGCCTCGCATAGCCTATATGCCTTAGAGGCAACTTTTAACTTAAATTTAAATACCGTTGCAGTTACGGCAAGCGCAATAATTGTGCTTGTTTTATGCTACATGCTAACGGTTATATATAAGCTTAAGCGCTCGCGCTATCAACTTATGCTTTCTGAACAACGCTTAAAAAGCACTGTTGAAGGCAGTGGCGATACCCTATGGGATTGGAATATAAAAACCGGTAAAGTACTTCGTATTAACGATAAGTACTTAATGGATTCAATATTATCAACAGAGTTTCCACCTAATAAAAGCCTTATTCACCCAAGCGACATTACCCAAGTAGAATATTTACTTAAAAAACACTTTGCTCAACAAACTCCTTTTTTTGAAGCGACTTATCGGATTAAAGATCATTTTGGCGGCTGGCTATGGGTACTCGACCGCGGCAAAATAATAGAAAAAGACACCAACCTTAGCCCCCTACGTATGACAGGCACAGTGCGCGACATTTCACAATTAAAGCTAACCGAAGAGCGCTTAAACCTTTTTGCAAAATGCGTTGAATCGCTAACCGATGCCCTGGCTATTTACGATAAAAACTTTAAGTTAGTCGATATTAACCCCAGCTTTTTAACCTTATTTGGTGGCGTGCGCGAGCAGTACCTTAAAAAAGATTTTAATTTGCCCGGCTACGATAAAAGTTACATTAACACTATTAAAAAAACCGTATACCAGCGAGATAGCCTGCAACAAGAAGTTAAATTACGCAATAGTGCACATGTTTTATTACCCATAGAAATTTCGATTGATGAAATTAGAAATGATCAAAACCAAATAACTAACTATGTCGTTGTATACTCTGATTTAACCGAGCGTAAAAAAGCCGAATCGCAACTGCATAACCTCTCCAATAGAGACCGCACCACCAACCTGCCTAACCGTAATTTGTTTTTTACCGACTTACAAAAATTAGGGCAACTAAACTCGCACCATGCTTTGTTAGTTTTCGACTTAGATAACTTTAAAAAAATAAATGACTCTTTAGGGCACCAACTAGGTGACAGCTTATTAGCTAAACTCGCTATGCGGCTAAATAAGCTCACTCGCGAGAATGACGTGTTTTATCGCTTAGGCGGCGATGAGTTTGCACTGGTAATGTCTGATACTAACGACATATATACGATTACCCGCACCGCTAAACAGTTTTTAGCGGCTATTGCTACACCTTTTAAAATGGCAGGACATGAGCTCGCCATTACCTCAAGCGTTGGCATTGTGTTGTTCCCTGAAGATGGCAATACCCCAGAACTACTATTAAAAAATGCCGACACCGCTATGTACCACGCTAAAAAGAAAGGTAATAGTTATCTGTTTTTTAATGACACCATGAACCGTGAAGCCGTAAAACGCCTGCAAATAGAAAACCTAATGCGCTTTGGTTTAAAAGAAAATCATTTTGCCGTGTATTACCAACCAAAAATGAATATTCATACTGGTAAACTTGTGGGAATGGAGGCCTTAGTACGCTTTATCACGCCTAAAAAAGGCATTATTAGCCCGGGTGTTTTTATCCCAATAGCAGAAGAAACAGGGCAAATAATAGAAATTGGTGAAGTGGTTTTAAATAAAGCCTGTCGCGATGTAAAAGAGTGGCTTGATGCGGGCTTATTTAATGGCAGAGTTGCTGTGAATTTATCGGCAAAGCAATTTAGTTTACCCGACCTAACAACACGTATTGATGTGATTTTACAAAAAAATGCATTGCCCTCTTACTTTTTAGAGCTAGAAATTACCGAAGGCACGGTAATGGACGACCCTAAAGATGCTATCGCAATAATGTGCTCACTCAGCGCCCGAGGTATTCATTTAGCAATGGACGACTTTGGTACCGGCTACTCTTCGCTGGCCTATTTAAAGCAGTTTCCGCTTAATACGCTTAAAGTTGATAAAGCCTTTATCGATGACATGAAAAACGAGCGCGGCCGCAATATGGTCGACTCAATTGTTACTATTGCCCATAACCTTGACCTACATGTGGTTGCAGAGGGCGTAGAGCAAGCGTCGCAAATAGAAATACTCAAACAATTAAACTGTGAAACAGTACAAGGCTACTATTACTCTAAGCCGCTATCAAAAGATGAGTTTACCGAATTTTTAAAACTCCAGCACAACAAGTCTGTACCTAGTTTAATTAGTCCGATTAAAAAAGTGGCTGCCACTAATTAAAATTAAAAAACAGAAATAAAAAATTAAGGATGCCATATGCAAGGGTTAATACCTACACTTCGCAGTAACGCACGGCGGTAATGTAAATTAAACAAACACCATGCAACCGGCCCAAGTAAACCCGCTAACAACAGCCAACGCTTAACCGGCATACCCTTTTTAATCGCCTCTAAATACATAATCGCTATAAACACTGCGCTTAATAAAACAAAAATCAAAGCAATACCTAAACCTGTAAAAACAAGCCGCGTATTTTAACCATAAAATGACTATTTTTAAAGCTATGCACTTACTATTTGAATCTAAGCAATAAAAAAAGCCGAACAAGTCGGCTTTTTAATATAAATAATTAGGCGCTTACTTTTCAGCACGGCCCATAAATTTATGCTCTGCAGTATTGATACGAATACGATCGCCTGTAGAAATATGCTCAGGAACTGAAATATTTAACCCTGTAGACATACGCGCCGGCTTTGAGCGTGCACTCGCCGAAGCACCCTTAATAGATGGGTCGGTTTCTTCCACAACCAGTTCAACACTTGATGGCAAATCTAGGCCAACCGGTGCGCCATCTATTACAATAACGTGCACGCCTTGAGTTTCTTCATTTACGAACAAAATCTCTTCGCTAATCGCATCTTTACTTAGATTATATGGCGTGTAATCTTCGTTATCCATAAACACATACTCGTCACCATCAATGTACGAAAGCATAGCTTCACGACGAGTTAAATCAGCAAGTGTTAACATATCACTGTCTTTAAATGTTTCATCCACTTTGCTGCCCGTTACTACGTCGTATAAACGCATACGGTACAAACTACCACCAGCACGACCTTGTGGAACTGAGCGTACTATATCTTTTACAACTAAAACGCGACCATTAAAATCAATGGCTGTCCCTTTTTTAACTTCACTCGCCTTTGGCATGAATATATTCCTATTATTTTTGACTCTGAGAAACATACCACGAACTAGATTTTGTTCAACTAAAACTGCTTCAAAACCCCGCTATACCTTGGATTAACTCATAAAATTATGATTTTTACAAAAATACATATAATCAAACATTAAAAAAACTGTTATGGTAGTTTCATCGAGTATGACTTCAAGGAATGGATCATGGACCAACAAACTGTACATGAGTATTTAGTTAACAAACCACTAGTTAAAGTAACCCAACCTTTTTCTAAAGAAGTTGATGTTTACAAGGTAAACCATAAAATGTTTGCCACCCTTGCACTGGGTAATGATGAAAATAACGACGCCAATGGCGAGCCTATTTGGTGGTTAAATTTAAAATGTGACCCCGACGAAGCACTAGCATTAAGAGATATGTTTACTGCAGTGATCCCTGGCTATCATATGAATAAACGCCTTTGGAATACCATAATACTAGATGGCACAATACCGCAAAATGAGATTAAGCGAATGATTGATAATTCATTTGATTTAGTGGTAGATAACATGCCTGAAAAAGATAAAAGAATTATCGCCGCCCATCTTTAAATATACCATTTTATTTTAAATACGCTTGAAGTACTTCAAGCGTATTTATTACCAATATTTAGCCCCCCTAAAGCTAAATTCAAACTTCCTGTTATATACCTCGATGCCAAAACACTTTTCAACACACAGCGTTTACCTTTAAATATCAGCAAGTACAAAAACCCACTTTCAAGTGGTAGACAATACTCTCTAAGGGTATGGTTTATTACTTATTCGAGTGATATTTAGTGAGTTTAATAATTTGAGTGGTTAGTAAACTTTTTAATAGGCTTTCGCTTAAATAATTTAGCCATAAAAAAACCGCATATAAAATGCGGTTTTTATTAGTAAATGCTTATTTACTTATTCTTTAGCACTTGGCGCTGCAGCATCGTCAGTGGCTTGCTCTGCAGGCTCCGACTCAACTGTTGGCTCTGCGCTTGGCTGAGCGGCATAAAACTTAGCACCTGACTCTGCCATTGCTACAAGCGTGTCGCAAGGGGTAAAAATTGCATTGCTACTGCCTAATGTAGACATGTCTGAGCTTATTTTACTTGCGCCTAGTTTATCCATATAGCTAAATGGTCCGCCGAAGAACGGTGGAAAACCAATACCAAAAATAGCACCAATATCACCGTCACGTGGGCTGGCAATAATGCCTTCGTCTAAACAACGAACCGCTTCATTTAGCATTTGTGCGATACAACGTTTGGCAATTTCGCTTTTATTTAAACGTGGAGCTGGGGTAACGTTTAGTAGTTCGTAAACTGACTCATCAACCTTTTTTCCTTTTTTATCATACTCATAAAAGCCACGACCAGTTTTACGACCAAGGCGTTTTGACTCTATCATACGAGTAAATGCATCGGGTGCTTTAAAACGCTCGCCTAGCTCTTTTTCTAAAATTGGCGCAATTTTAGAACCAATATCAATACCCACTTCATCAAGTAATGCCAGTGGACCTACCGGAAAACCAAACTCAACTAAGGCTGCATCAATTTTTTCAATTGGCTCGCCTGCTAGCATTAAGTTAGCCGCTTCGTTTAAGTAAGGCGCTAAAATACGGTTTACATAAAAGCCGGCGGTATCTTTTACTACAATAGGTGTTTTACCTTGCTTGCGCGCAAAGTTTACCACACGAGTAATGGTCTCTTTTGAGGTGCCTGCGTGTGGAATAATTTCTACCAGTGGCATTTTTTCTACTGGTGAAAAGTAATGTAAACCAATCACGTTTTCAGGGCGCTGAGCTTGAGCTGCAATTTGCGAAATAGGTAATGACGAGGTATTGCTCGCAAAAATAGTATTTTCTTGGCATTCACGCTCTACATCAGCAACCATGCCTTGTTTAAGCTCAAGATCTTCAAATACCGCTTCAATTACTAAATCTATATTTTTAAAACCGCTGTAATCGGTAGCGCCTGTAATACGGCTCATTGTTAGCTGCATATCGGCTTTAGACATAATGCGGCGCTTTAAGCGCTTATCTAAAATTTTATAGGTATAGCTCATTGCATTACTAATGCCCTGCTCTGCTACATCTTTAATACGTACCGGTACTTTAGCTTTAACGGCACTTACGTGCGCAATACCTGCGCCCATTAGTCCGCCACCTAACACTGCGGTTTTGTTAATTACTGGTGCGTCGTCGTTACGCCAGTCTTTTTTCATTTCTGTGGTTGCAAAAAATACACTGCGCAGCGCTTTTGATTCGTCGCTCATTACGAGCGTTGCAAAGCTTTCCGCTTCGGTTTTATACGCTTTTAGCTTATCGAGCTCTACGCTTGCACGTACTGCTTTAATAATTAAAAGTGGCGCAGGGTAATGTCCGCCTGTTTGTTTAATGACGTTTTCTTTTGCTTTTTTAAAGATAAAGTTACGGCCAAACGGATTTGATTCTAGCAGCTTGCTCACGGTGTCGAGTTTTGGCTCTTTAGCTGGTGCTTTGCCTTTAGCGGCAAATTCTTTCGCTACTTTTAATAGCACGCTATGTGGTACGCAATCATCTAATACACCGGCTTTTTTAGCTTGCTTTGCACGAATTTGCTTACCAGTTAGCATCCATTCTAAGCCTTTTTGAATGCCAATTATTTTAGTTAAACGCTGAGTACCGCCACCGCCAGGTAATAAACCTAATTGCACTTCTGGCAAACCAATTATGGTAATACCACTGTCGGTGCCTACGCGATAATCACAGGCTAGTGCAAACTCTAACCCGCCACCTAAAGCTGCACCATGAATAGCACTAACAGTAGTAAAAGGTAGGTTTTCCATGTCAAAAAATGCATGGTGACATAACTCGCTAATAGCTAAAGCATCTTCACGCTTTTGCACACTATCAAGCATTTTAACGTCAGCGCCAGCAATAAAGTTATCACTTTTACCACTAATAAATACCATGCCTTTTACAGACTGCTGCTTAGCTTCGGCTAGTAAGGCTTTTAAATCATCGGCAAAACTACTGCGCAGGGTATTCATTTTTTCGCCCTGCACATCTATAGTTACTACGGCGATTTTATTTTCATCAACCGTTAAATTAAATACTGAATCTGACATTACGCACTCTCCAATACAAAAGCTGCACCTAAACCACCTGCAGCACAGGCTGTTGTTAATGCTAAACCGCCACCACGACGCTTAAGCTCGTATAAGCTTTGCGTAATTAAGCGAGCACCGGTTGCTGCAAATGGATGTCCATAAGCAAGCGATCCACCTAATACGTTAAACTTATCCATGTTAATTTCGCCAATCGCTTTGCTGCGACCTAAGTGCTCTTGCGCAAACTTATCTGAGGCAAACATTTTCATGTTAGCGAGTGTTTGCGATGCAAACGCTTCGTGCATTTCTATTAAGTCTAGGTCGGCAAGGGTAATACCCGCTCTATCTAGTGCGATAGGCGTGGCATGAGCTGGACCCATAAGCATATCTTTTTCAACACCAATGGCTGAAAACGCAAAACTGCGTACATAACCAAGGATTTCGTAACCCAGTGCTTTTGCTTTGCTTTCGCTCATCATTAATACCGCAGCTGCACCGTCGGTTAATGGGGTGGCGTTTGCTGCAGTTACTGTACCGTGTTGGCGGTCAAATACTGGCTTAAGCTTAGCGTAGCCTTCAACCGTTGAGTTTTTACGAATGTTGTTATCTTCTTCAATAAAGCTTTTATATGGCGGTAAGTGCGCCGTCATTACTTCATCTTTTAATTTTCCATCTGCCCATGCTTGGGTTGCTAATGAATGCGAGCGATGCGCTAATGCATCTTGATCTTCACGGCTAATGTTATGTGTTTTAGCCATTTGCTCAGCAGTTTGCCCCATTGAAAGGCCTGTTGAGTACTCTGCAACTGCAGGAGGCACTGGCAATAAATCTTTTAAACGCAACTTTGAAAATATTTTTAAGCGCTGACCTAAGGTACGCGCTTTATTTAAATCAACTAAACTGCCAGCTAATTTTTTGCTCACGCCAATGGGTAGTACCGATGAAGAATCGGCGCCGCCCGCAATACCTACAGTAACAGAGCCGGCCATAATAGACTCAGCAACGTTGGCAATAGCCTGAAAACTAGTCGCACAGGCACGTGAAACTGAATACGCATCAACCGATACCGGCATGCCAGTACCTAATACAATTTCGCGTGCTATATTTGGTGCTTCTGGCATTTGTACTACCTGACCAAATACAAGTTGATCAATTTCTGACTTGTTGAAATTTAATCGCTCAAGCATTTCGTTAACCACAAGTTTACCCATATCAAGTGCAGGTACATGGTGGAACGCAGTTGCTTGCTTGGCAAAAGGTGTACGTAGGCCGCTAACTATGGCTATACGATCGCCTTTTGGTGTTTTAAGTATGTTTTGCTCAGACATTAATTATGCTCCCGCTGACAGGTCTGACCTGTTTGTTTTACTCGATTCTAAACAACCCGTGTACTAAAGCCAATAGATAAACTGAAATTTATCGATTAGTAGGCAAATAAAATTCTCTAAGACCTACTATATAAGTACTACAATAGGCTTTTTTAGACGCATTTACAAAGTTTTGTGATAGGCTAAAAGTCGTTAATAAATAACGAACTATTTTTAAAAATACAGTCTAACTCTTGAGTTATCCAATTTTAAACCTTATAACTAGGTCAGTATTTCGTACCCAAATAACTTTGGTATTATTCCAGCTGACGAGGACAGTCTATTTATTATGGCAGCTAACGCATTTTCACAATTAAAAACGTACTTAGATACACAAATTATTGGCCAGCCAGAGCTTACTCAAGCGCTACTTATTACCATTTTAGCTGACGGCCACTTATTAGTAGAAGGCCCTCCTGGCCTTGCAAAAACGCGCGCCGTAAACGCCTTAGCTAAAGGCATTGAAGGCTCGTTTCAGCGGGTGCAATTTACGCCCGACTTGCTCCCTGCCGATATTACTGGTACTGATATTTATCGCCAGCAAACCAGTGAGTTTGTATTTGAAAAAGGCCCACTGTTTCATAATCTTATTTTAGCTGATGAAATAAACCGTGCCCCAGCTAAAGTACAATCAGCTTTATTAGAAGCCATGGCAGAGCGCCAAGTAACTGTGGGTAAAAATACTTATCCGCTAAGTGACCTATTTTTAGTAATGGCCACACAAAACCCGCTAGAACAAGAAGGCACTTACCCGCTACCTGAAGCGCAGCTTGACCGCTTTTTACTGCATTTGAGTATAGGTTACCCCGGCGCAGAGCACGAATTAGACATACTGCGTTTAACCCGAGGCGAAGCATTAAACGAGCAACAAGCGGTAATGCAAAAAATTAGTCAAAGCGATTTATTTGCCGCTCGTAAAGCTATTTTAGGCCTTTATTTAGCACCACCACTTGAGCAGTATTTAGTGCAGCTTATTATAGCTACCCGTGAAGGCGCTAAGTTAGATGCACAACTAGGTAGCTGGATTGAGTTTGGTGCTAGCCCACGTGCCACTATTGCCCTTGATAAATGCGCCCGTGCGCATGCTTGGTTGCAAGGCCGCGATTTTGTAGCGCCCGACGATATTCAGGCAGTAGTACATAATGTATTGCGCCATCGTATTATTTTAAGTTACGAAGCCCAAGCCGATGGCATTACTAAAGATCAGGTAATTAGCCGTATTGTTGAACTTGTAGCCGTACCGTAACTTATGCAAACACCATTAGATCCCCAAGCATGGCTTGCACAAAGCCATAGCCACGGTGTAAATTTAGCGCTTAAAGAGCTGATGTATTACAAAGCCAAAGCGCAATTGCTAGAGCTGGCTCCTAAAGTAAAAATTAAAAACACCTTAACCGGGCAATACCTTGCGCCGCATAAAGGCCGTGGTATGGAGTTTGCTGAAGTACGCCACTATCAACAAGGCGACGATATTCGCTCTATTGATTGGCGTGTAACTGCGCGCACTGGCGAAACACACACTAAGCTTTTTCAAGAAGAGAAAGAGCGCCCAGTGTTTATTTTTACTGATTTTTCAAACTCGATGCTATTTGGCTCGCAGTTGTTATTAAAATCGGTGCAAGCCGCGCACATTAGCGCATTGGTTGCTTGGTCGGCCTGCCAACGTGGTGACCGTATTGGTGGCATTGTATTTAATCAGCACTCTCATTTAGAACTCAAGCCCAGCGCCCGTGAAAAAGCGGTATTAAAGCTGTGTCATAATTTGTGTGATAGCCACCAGCAAGCCCTTAACGCAATTGACGAGCAAGCCACTAACAACTTTAGCGATAACTTAAAGCGCCTTAACCATTTGGCTAAACCCGGTAGTTTAGTGTATTTAATTTCTGACTTTAATGCCCTAGACGACGCCAGCTTTAAACAGCTCGAAATACTAAGCCGTCACTGCGAGCTAATTGGTTGCCACATAAGCGATCCATTTGAGCATCAGTTACCGGCATTTAAACAAGCCGTTACAGTAAGCGCCAATGGCCAAGACTTTGCCCTACCACTTATGGATAGTAGTTTTAGAGCGCGCTTTGCTAAAAATGCCGAACAGGCATTTAGCACACGCTTTAATCGCTTAACTAAATCGGGTCTTAATTTAATATCATTCAATGCAGCCACACCGCTTGAGCTGCAATTAGTGAGAAAATAACCATGCAAACGTCTCCACTTGATGGCCTACACGACATAATAGCGCCAAGCCAAGTAAATTGGTGGCCACTTGCCCCTGCTTGGTGGGTTATTATTGCCGTTTTGTTATTGCTGCTAAGCGCCGCAATTTATATGGCTTATAAGCGTTATAAATTTAAACAACCAAAACGCTTCGCGGTTAATTTAAGCCAACAGCACACTGATCCTCAGCAATTACATATTATTTTAAAACGCTTAGTCATTGCCTATTACGATAAACGCCTTGCTACGCAATCTACCAAGCAGTGGTGTAATACGCTTAATACACTAACCGGATTAAGTTTTAGTGAACAAGAAATTCTCAGTGTTTATAATCTTGAGCAAAACAATAGCGCGCTAGAAAATAAGTTTCGCCAAGCAATTAAGCAATTTAAGTTAAAGGAAGTGGTTAATGTTTGAATTTAGCTGGCCATGGCTGTTTATATTACTCCCCCTGCCTTTATTACTATTATTACTAAAACCGGCTGTAAACAATGCACACACTCGACTGCGGATCCCAAGCTTTGCCAAACATAACTTAACCAGCCAAAGCGTTGAAGCTCATGCACGGCGCTTAACCCCGTTCGAGTGGGTTATATGGCTATTACTGGTAATAGCTGCGGCAAACCCTACTTGGTTAGATGATCCTATTTCAATGCCAAACGAAGGCCGCGATATAATGCTGGCGGTTGATTTATCAGGCTCTATGACCGAGCAAGACATGGCTTACAATGGCCAATATGTTGACCGCTTAACTATGGTTAAAGCGGTATTAACTGATTTTATAGAGCAGCGCCAAGGCGACAGGCTCGGCCTTATTTTATTTGGCGACACCGCCTTTTTACAAACCCCCCTTACGCGTGATGTAAAAACCGTAAGTAAAATGCTTTCTGAGGCACAAATTGGTTTAGTTGGCCGCGCCACTGCCATTGGCGATGCTTTAGGGTTGTCGGTAAAACGTTTTGCAAACAAAGATAAAAGCAATCGTATTGTGGTGCTACTAACCGACGGGCAAAACACTGCGGGTAATTTACAACCCGAAGAAGCCCTACTGCTTGCCAACGCCAATGGTATAAAAGTGTATACCATTGGCGTTGGCTCAGATAATCCTCGTGGGTTTAGTTTATTTAATATGGGCGGTATGAGCGGCGACACAATAGATGAAGGGTTATTAAAACGCATAGCCGAGCAAACTGGCGGCTTGTACTTTAGAGCTAAAGATGTAGCCGGTTTACAGCAAATTTATGCCGAACTAGACAAATTAGAGCCCATTAGTGTAGATGAGCAAACCTTTCGCCCGCAAAGCTCATTATTTTACTTGCCGTTATTAATCGCTATTTTATTAATTAGCTTAAAAGTAATGTTAACAACCCTGCGCGCAATAAAGGAGCCTAACTAATGGATTTTGAATTTATTCGCCCTGCTATTTTGTGGTTACTCATACCCGCAGTTGGGTTATTTTTTGTTGCCTTAATTAAGCGCAAAAAAGCCACCAATGAGCAGCTAATTGCACCGCATTTAGCACAGTTTATTATGAGCGACGCAAGCACTAAAACTAACCAGCCACTTTGGTTATTAGCGCTATTTTGTAGCTTAGGGATTATATTTAGTGCCGGCCCCAGCTTTGAAGAAAAACAAGTACCTGTGTTTCAAAGCAAAAATGCTCGCGTTATTGTTATGGACATGTCGTACTCTATGTACAGCACAGATATTTTACCAAATAGATTAATGCAGGCGCGTTTTAAAGCCCTCGATATGATTGATTTATTTAAAGAAGGCGACACAGCGCTAGTAGCCTATGCAGGCAGTGCTTATACCATTTCACCGCTAACCAACGACGCCACTACACTTGAAAACCTAATACCTAGCTTAAGCCCAGAAATAATGCCCGACAAAGGCTCTAATGTTTTAGCTGGCCTTGATATAGCAAAAGAGCTATTAGGACAAGCCGGTTACCTAGACGGCGATATTATTTTAATAACCGACGGCATTGATCAGCAAGAGCAAAGTGAGGTGAGCACCTTTACTAAAAACACCCAATACCGATTAAATATCTACGGTGTAGGCACCGCCCAAGGTGCGCCAATTAAACTACCCGAAGGCGGATTTTTAAAAGACCACTACGGGCAAATTGTAGTGCCAACTATTAATACCAGCCAGCTAAAAAGTTTAGCTACAAACAGCGGCGGTAAATTTGCTAGTTATCAGCCAAGTAGCGCCGACATTGCTGTTTTTGCACCTAGCGCTAATGGTGAGTTGTTAAAAGATGAAAAACAAAACCATGCGCTTTGGCGTATAGACGCCGGTATTTATGGCTTATTACTGCTACTACCTTTAAGCCTTTATTTATTTAGACGTGCGGCTTTGCTGAGTGTGTTTTTAGTGTTTAGCTTTTTACCACAGCAAAATGCCTATGCCGTAGAGCTGCCCACAGTTTTAAAAAACACCGATCAGCGAGCGCTTGATGCTTATAACAATAAAGATTATGAGCAAGCAATAACAGCCCAATCGAGCCAATTAAAAGGCGCTGCACTTTATCAGCAAGGGAACTTTGAGGCCGCGGTTAATCAATTTAGTGATGATAAATCGGCAACCGGTTTTTATAACTTTGGTAACGCACTTGCTAAAGCGGGCAAGCTAGAGGAAGCAATTAATGCTTATCAACAAGCTCAAGCATTACACCCTAACTTTACACAAGCCGCAGACAACCAAGCACTGGTTGAGCAATTACTGAATCAGCAGCAAGAGCAACAAAGCCAAGACGGCGGCGAATCACAAGACGGGCAAAAAAGTGATGAGCAAAACCAACAGCAAAATTCTGATGAAGCCAAGCAAGATCAGCAACAAAATGATGAGCAAGGCGAAGCGCAAAGCGACAGTGAAAAAAACAGTGACGATAAATCGGATAAAGACTCTGAGCAAGCACAAGAGCAAGCTGATCAACAAAATAAACCTGACATGCAAGCTGAGCCGCAAAACGAGCAAAGTGAAAATCAACCAGCCGAACAGCCAAATGATAACGCTGAGCAACAAAGTGAGCCACAGGCTGCAAACGAACCTGCGCCCGACGAGCAACAACAAACTGCCGAGCAACAAGCGCAAGCAGTACAAGCCAGTGAGCTGACTAACGAAGAAAAAGAACAAGCACAGCAGCTTAACCAGCTGCTGCGAAAAGTGCCCGACGATCCCGCTATTTTATTACGGAATAAAATGCAATTAGAAGCCCAAAAAAGACAATATCAACGTCGCCCCACAGGAGTAGAAAAGTCATGGTAATGCGATTATTTTGCTGTTTATTGCTATTAAGTGCGATGCCATTGATGGCTGCCACCAAACTCGAAGCCAGTGTAAATAAAAACCCGGTGTTAGCGGGTGAGTTTTTTATTCTTAATATTACAGTAGACGACACAATTAAAGATGAACAACCCGATACCTCAATGCTGTTAAAAAACTTTGTGGTTGGCCCTACTAGCTTAAGTACCCGCACCAATATTATAAATGGCAGTATGAACAAGCAAACCACCTGGTCGGTTAAACTAATGACCCGCCGCGAAGGCGAATACACTATACCGTCGTTTACTGTTGCGGGGCTCAGCTCGCAGCCTATTACTTTAAAAGTTGCCAAGCGCGCAGCTGATGCCGATAAAAATAACGATATATTTTTAAAAACATCGCTCTCAAGTAAATCTTTGTTTGTACAAGAAGCCGGTGTTTATACGCTTAAACTTTATTTAGCTAAAGAGCTACTTGACGGCAGCTTAGGCACACCTAGCATGGAAAATGCACAACTTAGCCAATTGGGTAAACAAACAGAGGATTATGAACTGGTTGACGGTAAACGTTATTTAGTCATTACTCGAGAGTATTTAATTCAGCCGCAAAAAAGTGGTGACTACACTATTGCCGGCCCTGCTTTTCAAGGCCGTGTGCAGCAAAATTACCGCCAGTTAGAAGTGTCGGCGCTTGGCAATGATCAGCAAATAGAAATAAAGCCTATTCCAAGTAATTACAATGGCGCTTGGCTGCCTAGTGAGTTAGTAAGCTTAGATGAGCAATGGCAACCAGAGGATAATACTGTTGAGGTAGGCACTCCTATCACACGCACAATTACCTTAACGGCACTTGGTGTAACTAAAGAGCAACTCCCCGAAATATCAATGCCCGATATTACAGGGATCCGTAGCTACCCAGACCAAAAAGAAAATAACAACGCGGTGCGTAATGGCCGTGTAGTATCGCAGCAAATTGCCTCTTATGCTTTGTTACCACAAACACCTGGCACTTATACGCTGCCCGAAATAAAACTGCCTTGGTACAACACTAAAATAAATCGTATTAGCTTTGCTACTTTACCAGAGCGCACTATTACTGTGCTCCCTAGTAGCAATGCTGCTAATCCTGTAATTATAAATGATTCGCAAAATACCAATAACCAAGCAGCAGGACAAAATAGTGTTGATGCAACTAACCCACAGCAAATACAAAGCTCAACACCATTATGGTTAATAGTTGTTGCTGTACTGGGCTATTTATTATGGGTTGTGACTGCAATTTTTTATTGGTTAAGCCGTTCTACTCATAATGCGCATGTAGCAACTATAACTGATGAAGCACCCGCGCTGCCTAGTTTGAAAAACTTATTACATGCAGCAAATAAAAACGATGCAAAAATGTTTTATAGCGCATTAAATATATATGCAAAAACAGTAACTAAGCAAAATATGGGCGCTATTGATACTTTATGCCGTGCTATTAATGATGCAGAACTAACTAATAATGTGATGCAGTTACAAACACAATTATACAGTAATAAAAAAACAACCAGCAATCTTACAGCTATAGTTAAATTACTTAAAAAGTATCAGGCTCAAACATTAAAGTCGCAACAAGCTGTATTAAAAGACCTTTACCATTAAATTTTAATGCGTGTAGACCTTTTATTATATTAAATAATATTTAACTAAAAAAGAACTTATGTTTGGAAATAAAAAATCGAATAATCAGGTCTTAATTGATATGGCACAAAAGCAAAAGCGCTACGAAGCCTTGGTTCATGTTTACCATAAAGAGCTTTACCGCTTTGCCTATTGGTTATGCCGTGATCCACACATTGCCGATGACTTAGTACAAGAGACTTTTTTGCGTGCCTGGCGCTCGCTCGACTCTTTACTGGATCAAAAAGCAGCAAAGTCGTGGTTACTTACGATTTTACGTCGCGAAAACGCGCGACGATTTGAGCGCAAACAATTTGATTATAGCGATATAGAAGATGAATTATTGGTTGATGAAACCAGCCACTCTTTAGACGATGAAATGGAGCAAACTGTTATTCAACGCCAAATAGCACTCTTGCCTGATGAATACAAAGAGCCATTATTACTGCAAGTAGTAATGGGCTGCTCAGGCGAAGAAATTGCAAATATACTCGATTTAAACAAAAACACGGTAATTACACGCCTATACCGTGCTAGAAACCAACTTAAAGAGGCTTTAAGCCGTGATGATGAGCAACTTAAAGGGGCATCAAAATAATGGATGAGCTTGAGTTTCGTCGCCGCACTATTGCGCAGCCAAACGATATTGACAATGAGCTTACCGAGTTTGCTAAAGACAACTCAGAGCGACAACGGTTTATTAACGACATGAAAGATTTCGATAAATATTTACAAAGTGCAGCTAATGACGTTCCGGTACCTGAAAACCTAGCCGAGCGAATTCTTTTAAACACCTCTTTAAAAGAAAAAGCACAGCAACAAGCGCAAATACCGGCTAATAAAAACGTTATTGCATCGCGATCGCGCTTTAAGTTTGACCGAGTACATTTAGCCCTAGCCGCTTCGTTTGTTGTTACTATAAGTGCATTCTTTTTTAGTTCTGAGCAAAATACCTATGGCGCAGGTGAGCATGCTTTAGCCCACGTTTATCACGAAATAAATTCTCTCGATAAAACACAAGCAATTAGCCTGCAAAGCGTGAATGAAAAGCTCGCCTTACTTGGCGGACAATTAAGTGAGCTACCCGGTAAAATTACTTACGCTATGTTTTGTGACTTTAAAGGGGAGAAAGGCATACATTTAGTGTTTGAATCTGACTTTGGCCCTATGACGGTATTTATTGTGCCGACTAAAAATAAAGTGTTTGAAATGGGCTCTGATGACTTTCATGATGACAGATTTGAAGGCCATATTAATAGAGGCCAACAAGCCGATACCGTATTAATTGCCAGCTTAGGTGCGCCGGTGAATATGTATAATGAACGTGTTTCTGGCGCTATTCGCTGGCTGTAACCTTGTAGCTTCTCGCACCGCTCAGATCTGCTAAGCGGTGCGCTTAATATTTAATAATTTCACTCCTGCCCCTTAAATATTACCAACCAGCCAACTGATTTTTAAAGTAAATAATATTTCTATAGGTATAATCGACACTTTATTTTATTTAAGGATTTTCATGAAGAATTTTGTCGTTATTTTATCTTTGTTGGCCTTGCTAATGACTGCAAGCTTTGATGCACAAGCACGTAAAAAGTTTGGTAGTAGCAAACGTGGTAAAACTCCAGCTACGCAACAAACCGCACAAAAGCAACAAACACATACCAAGGCAGTTGCGCCTGCGGCAAAGCCAGCATCTAATAAAAAAGGCATTATGGCGGGTGTATTTGGTGGACTGCTTGCTGGTGGCTTAATTGCTGCTATGTTAGGTGGTGATTTTGAAGGGTTTCAGCTGCTAGAGATGATTTTACTTGCGGGTGCAGCCTTTATAATATTTAAACTTGTTCGTGGCTTTATGCGCGCAAGGCAGTCGCCTCAACTGGCCAGTGCTGGCATGTCACAAAATGCATTTAAACAAGCACCTATTGAGCATGAACAAACAACAAGTACAGGATTTGCTAATAGTACTGCGCACGGCGACGATGTGCCTTTTAACTTACCGCCTGGCTTTGATACAAACGGCTTTTTACAAGGTGCTCGTGAGCATTACCACACACTACAAAATGCGTGGAACGAAGCTGATTATCACACTATGGCTGAGTATTTAAGCCCTGAATTAGTGGCCGAATTTAAAGCAGAGCGCGAAGCAATTACAAGCGTAGCTACTGAAGTGATGTTTATAGATGCAGAACTAGTACGCGCAGATACGCTGACTGACAAGTGGCAAGTAAGCGTACGCTTTAAAGGTAAGTATCGCGATTTAGCAGATAAACAAGAACAACCTATTTTAGAAATTTGGCATTTAGAGCGTTTAACGCTTACTGATGCACCTTGGCTGATTGTTGGCGTTGAAGATTTAATAGACGCATAGGCTCTAAATACGAGGCAAAAATAAACCGCACTAACCTAAGGTTGTGCGGTTTTTTAGTTAAATAATTTAACTAACCTGAGCTCCGGATAATAAACTTATCTCAAGCAGCTGTTTTCAGCGCTAACTGCGTTGAATTTACTTGCAATAGGCCAGCTATTGACGCGTAAATTCGCCTTGTTTTCACTGAAAACC
>NZ_JACJDO010000053.1:0-21930 GCF_014163535.1 Pseudoalteromonas sp. SR45-4 | reverse complement strand
TAAGCGTTCTCGGTATTCAATGATTGTTTCATTTAGAAAGAGCCATTCAATTTTACTTAGCTCTTCACCTTGCAGATATTTGTTAGTGAGTACAGTGCCTTTACAAAGCCTGTGCCACCGCTGAATAATGGCTTTATCGGTTAGTCGCTTGGCTTTTTTATCATCAACATAGAGTACTAAGTGGGTGTGATTACTCATTACTGCATACGCACACACATCGATACAAAATACGTTAGCGAGGGCAAGTAATTTGCTTTCAACCCACCTTCTGCGATGTTCATACGATTGATTAGTAAAGTTGTCTACGCCGCATAAAAATGCACGGCGTACACAGCGCGAAATACAGTGGTAGTATTTTGTATCGACCAAACTAACCTGACGTTTTCTTGCGATAGCCATGTGACACCCTGCTTAATTATTGCACTAAAAAGAGCATAGTTAATTACACTGATATTACAAATATTAAGATGGGTGTCTGTTTAATATCTCTCCATACCGACCAACTTTAAAAGCCTTTTAAATAACCAAAATCAATTACTTCGCAACACGCTCAGTTACTTTATTGCTACCTTTCCTGAATTTTTAAAAAATTTACAGTAACCTAGTTTGGCATGCAGTTTCCGCTATAAACCACTTTGCTATATTCACCTGAAAAATCACTGATGCTTACCGAGTTTATTATAAATGCACTTTTGCTGATCAGCCATTGACCGTCACTTTGCTTTTCAAATTCGTCGAGGTAGTAGCCACCTAGTTGCACATGGAGCTTATCTTTGGTGTTGATACTTTGAAAGCGAAGGTTAATTTTAGTCTTGGCTGTATTGTCGGTGAGCTCTAAAAAAACCGGGTTTTGCGCGTGATGCATATCAACTATATGGTCGTGGCAACCAAGATCTTTAAAAACAGCCACAAAATCTTCTCGTCGATTAAATTGGCCAATGTGACCAAAGTTAATATCTACTTCGCCGCTAATAAAGCAATTAGTTACCAGCTCAGGTTGTTTTTCATCGCAGGCATTTAGGTAGCGATATTTCAATTCTAATATTGATTGCTTGTCTTCTAGTTGCTGTAAACGTTGCTCGGTAGTCTTTATATATTTCATAGCAGTCCTTTGTTTTTTGGTTGATTTTTAAGCTAGGCTTTTATACTAAGGCTTTACATGCTAATTTCAATACAAATATATCTTTATTACCAATATGGCTGCTATCGAAACTAAGTTGAGCTGTTTAGCTAATTTAACCTTTAGTATTTTTTATGTGTCGTTTTTTAAGTGAGGGAATTCATGCAACAGGAAGAAGCAAAAGTTGCCATTGTAACCGGTGCTAGTCGCGGTGCAGGCAAAGGCATTGCCTTAGCTTTAGGTAAAAAAGGCATGACAGTTTATGTTACTGGCCGCAGTATAAAAACAGGCTCAGTTTTAGGGTGGGATGGCTCGGTATTACCCGGAACAGTATATGAAACTGCCGAGCAAATTAATCAAGCAGGTGGTATAGGTATTGCTGTGGTGTGCGATCACAGTGACGATGCACAAACCGCCGCATTATTTGCTCAGGTTGAAAAAGAGCAAGGCCGATTAGATATTTTGGTTAATAACGCTGCATTTATTCATGATCAATTAGTTGAACAAAAGCCATTTTGGGAAAAAGAGATTGATGCGGGTAAAATTTTAGATGTAGGTTTACGCTCTGCTTACGTGGCTAGTTGGCATGGCGCAAAACTAATGGCTAAGCATAACAGTGGCTTAATTATGTTTGGTTCATCATTTGGTGCTAGTTGTTATATTCATGGGCCTGCTTATGGTGCACAAAAGGCGGGCCTTGATAAGCTTGCTCATGATATGGCGGTAGACTTTAAAGGCACAGGTATGCGTGCTGTATCTATTTGGATGGGGCCACTCTTAACCGAACGTTCGGCCATTATAGGTAAACTAGATAAAGAGCAATACCAGCAGTTTATGGCAACCGCAGAGTCACCAGAATTTATTGGTGATATTGTTTATGCTATTGCTAATGACCCTAAAGGTGACGAGCTTAACGGGCACACTGTAATTGCTGCCGAAATAGCTAAGCATTTTAATATTACCGACAGAGAAGGTTTGCAGCCACCATCTTATCGCGAAATGTTAGGTTCGCCGAATAAGCCAAACCCTGCCATTATTTATTAATAAGTTATAGATGAGGCTGTTGAAGTTGATAGCGCCTATAAACCTTAAATAAGCTTATAGGCTAAAAACAAAATAAACGCCGCTTTAATTTAACAGTTTAAATTAAAGCGGCGTTTTAACTATTATAGTTAATGCTTGCGCCCTACACCATTACGTACCATGTCTTGCCCTGTTTGGAATACGTTTTCTGTAATCATGCGTGCTAAAAGTAGCTTTTGATTATCGTCAAATACTGCTACAAAGCGGCTGCCATCTGCGTTATTTGTTGCCATACCAATGCCTGCAACACCTTTTAAGCCAAAACCACCGCTTTCTACATTAAGTAAAAAACTTTCAAGGTCGGCTAGGTTATCAATTACACTTTGCTCTTCACTCATTTTTTATAACTCTTTTAATCATGCTCCGCGTACTGCAAAGCTTAGTAATACAATATGCTCGCTATTTTATATACTCTTGGTAGAAACTTAAACCTTTTCGCCAACAACACCGCATATCAATATAAGTGCTACACTGTGGCCTGGTTATTATGCTAACTGGCAAACTATGAAAGACTGTAATCAATGCGGTAAATGTTGTATTAAATACGGCGATGGCGACTTGAGTGCTACCCAAGAAGAAATTGATTTATGGGAAATATTTAACCCTGAAATCTTTGAATTTGTTAAAAATAATGAAATATGGTTCGATCCTAAATCGGGCGTTAGGCTAAGCAGATGCCCTTTTTTAGAGGTTGAGCCTAAAACAAACCCACTAGCGCAAAATAAATACACTTGCAGTATTTACTTAGACCGCCCCGAAGACTGCCGTCATTATCCGAGCCTAATAGCTGAAATGATCAGAGATGAATGCGAAATGATTGAAATAACTGATCTGTCGCAGCCAATAAAAGCGCAAATAAAACTAGATTTTATCATGCGTGATAGCCGCCCTGCTGGCTACTAATTATTAATACGGCCAATGTAGTTTTATAAACAATATTTTGGCCGTTTTAATTAAACACGTTCTAGTAAACTTTCAGAACTAAAATGTACTCACTGCAAGTTCTAAATGACTTATAGCACAGCCATATTGATCCTTATTAATACGATGATACGCAGTGTTAGCTTGTACACTTAAGCTCAATATAAACTGATCTTGTTGGGCAACTGTACTTTGTTCTTGGCTTAAACACATAGCTTGAATAAGTGAGCGTAATTTTGCATTCGTTAATATAGAGCCAAATCGTTGTAGCGGTAATGCTGGTATTTTAATACTTGCTAAAGCTTTATTAATGCTGCGCTGGCTTAGGGTAAAATCTTCATTTGCAATATCAATAACGCTGCCTGCAGGCCAGTATGAGTAGTTATAATGCTGATTGCCTTTTGCTTTTAAATATACCACACCACTTTTACCTATTACGGTAATTAAGTTACCTGCGGATGACTTTATAACGACTAATGCCGTGGCTTCATCAATACCAAAACCAAACTTTTGTTGCGTTTTATCAAGTACTGTTGCCAACCTTAATGTACGGTTTTGTTCACTAAAGTGAGTATCGATCATGCCATAATTAAATGTTGCAAGGCCACCAGCAAGATTAAACATAGAACTATCGTTAATATCTGCCTGTAAAGCCAAAAGGCTCGATCCTTTAGTAATTGTAGCTATGTTACCACTTGTGTTTTTGCCACCGCTTTGAATAGCCGCCCCCGCGCCGCTACCTATAACAACAGGGCGTGTTTGCAATGCTTTAGTCCACGGGTAAGCTTGGTTGTTTTCATCAAACAGTACGCTGCGCGTTAAGTCTTGCTCGCCATTATTAAAAATCACTCCTGTACTGTTGTTTATTAGCTTTACCAAGCTATTAACGCCATTACTGCAAAGGGTATTTTCTGCTTGGATGCGATCGGGATAAATAGCCTCACGGTTATACAAGCGCATTTCTGATTGCCTATATTGTGGTAATTTTTCACAGGTGTTTGTAGTAATTGCTTTAACTAATGCAGGGGTCAATGCTAACCATTGGCTGTTTACACTTGCCGTGCTCAATAAACCTTGAGTAAAATCGGCAGCAGCATAAGGGTCTCGGCTTGCTGCTGTAATTGCCAACACACTTGGTTGCTCGTTAGCTACCTTTAAACTACCCGTTATAAATTGCAGTATATTGTTTATAGCCGGTTCATTATTCAAACTAGGGTTAACTTGCTCCGCTAATCGCTGCCCTTGAGAACTCAACTGAGGCACTTCAAGCATATCCATAACAAAATGATACTCTTGCTCCGATAGGCTATTAAGCTGGGTATTATCAATATCGCGCCAGTGCCATAACAGTGCAGGCTTAGTTATTGATGTTGATGATTTAGCCTTTATCGCAAGTAAAACTTTAACTGTACTGCTTTTAACTTCTTGATTAGTACTCGGCCACTGCTGAGTGATTTTTTTAACTTTTTCAGCCGTAACGCTAAATAAATGCTCTGCTTTACCCGCTATTTGGGTGTTTTTATCGCACTGTTGCATGTTTAAACTACTGCAGCTACTTAGCTCGCTACCAACTAAAATTAACGTTTGGCTTTGCTCTGCGGCCGTTAAACTAGCACAAAACGTAATGCTTAATAACACAGCTAAAAAGCGGACCAATTGTTGTTGTCTATAATGTGTAAATGCATGCGTCATGATATAACCCAAATAAAAAGTGGCTTGTAATTACATCATGTTAATTTTTAATAACTTGGGCTGCAACTTTATATCTTAATCTAGCTCTAGGGTTAAGCTAATAACGCGCCGTATCGCTTTGTTTAGCTAAAGATACTAACTACCTAAAACGGTTAAAGACTAACTAAACAAAATTAAACACGCTGTTTATTGAGCCGGTGTTTTGTTTAACTTATGCTTATATTTTAGGCAACCCGAGTATGGAATATGGATTTTTCTGCTGAAGAAATAGACTTTTTATCTGACTTATTTAAATCCGATCAAAAACCTGCATTACCTCATGAGCCTATGTTAACCATGCAAAGCAGTGTGCCTGTTAGTATTGCGCAGTTACTTAGCAATGCCAATTTAACTCTACTGGCTGAGGTTGCCCATTACCAACTGTGGTTTCCGCTACACTTAAAAATTAATAGCTCCGGCACAATTACACCTACTTTAAGCGCTCCTGAAGTTATTGATACTAAAGGCACTCAACGCAGTTGGCGCTGGAGCCATTTAAATATTAAAAGCCAAGGCTTTTGCATTGAATCAATTTCAAGCACAGGTGTATTTTTAAAGCCCACCGGTAAACACAAAAACCTATCAAAAGTTCAACACGTAGAATTTACCCTACCAAATAAAGAATCTGTATCTATGGATATTGAGCCTGTCAGGCAAAGCAAGCATGGCCTTGCAGCTAAAATAAAACACATTCATACTGGTAAAGAACAATTAAGAGCTTATTTATTTGCCGAACACCAACGTCAATACGCTAATTTATATCAGTATGAACCATTAATTAACTCACCAAGTTAGCGCTTAACAACAGCCTCTGGTTACAGTCACTGCATACTATTGCTTTTTGTTATTTGCTAAACAAAGTAGATACAATATGAATTGGATAGTTGTCATTTATTAATTCTTTAACAAATAACGACGGCTGTTTAGCATCGGCAATTAAGTAAGCCTTATGTTTTGCTCGGGTAAGCCCCACATATAATAAACGCCGCTCTTCTGAATAAGCAAAGGTGTCTTGGCTAGGTAGTAAAGCCTCCAGCAGCGGATTATTTTGCTGACTACTCGGAAAGCCAAACTTCCCCTGCTCTAACCCTATAATAATACAGTAATCTGCTTCTAACCCTTTGGCGCTATGCAGGGTTAAAAATGCTACGTTTGCACTTTTTTGTTGTGAGGCTAAATGCTGTTGCACTTTGTTGAGCGTATAACGATAACGGCTCAATACAGCAATACTCGCGTTTGCATGGTGTTTTTGAATAGTATTGATAGTTTGCTGGGTTTTTAGCTCTAACGACTTTTTACCTTGGTACACGTCATCTAATAAAATAACTTGAGGCTCAGCCACTTGTGTATGAGTAATAATGAGCTTTTTATACTGCTCAGGGTTTTGCATAACAAAACGCCCCGCTACGTCACTTATACTATTGTTATACCTAAATGTTTTTTGCAACAACGTTAACGAATGACTACCCACTAACTCATTAAAACGTGTGGTAAGTGCTAAGTTACCACCAGAAAACCGATAAATTGACTGCCAGTCGTCACCTACAGCGGTAAAACGCACCTTATGACCATGCTTAATTAAACTGTTTAATAAAGCCATACGTGCAGCAGAAATATCCTGAAATTCATCCACTAAAATATGCTGCCATGGCACATTCACTTGCTGCTTATTTACAGCCTGAGTAGCTTGTAAAATCATATCGTCAAAATCAATACAGTTTTGCGCAATGAGTTGCGTTTTATAAGCGCGATGCATAGCAATTAATAACTGCGCGGCCGCACTGTGATGATTAGTGCTTTTTTGATTGCTATTAACTTGACTCGTATTTAATTGATTGGTACTTAGTTGAACAGTATTTAATTGATTATTTTGGCGCTTAAGCCGCTGAGTAATTTCGCTATCGGTTAACTGTTCAGCCCTTATAGCTGCTAAGCATTTTAAATATTTATCAACCTCATGCTTAAGCTGCCCTGAGTCTTTTAATATTGCCAGTACTTGCGTAGCATTAAACTTACTTTTATGAGTATCGCAGGATACTAAAGGCTTATCGAGCATAGCAATAAAGGCGCTTAATAATACCGGTTGGGCTTGTACTTGCTCACTTAGCCATGATGTTAGCCAGCTCGACAGCGCGCCAAAATCACTTACAAAAGGCGATATGTTGCAACCTTTACCTGCCTGCTGTAGCAGCTGCAATCCTAACGCATGAAAAGTTAAAACCTCTGGTGACTTGCTTGATAATTTAGCCTGCTGGGCGCGTTTAATAAAGCGTGTTTTAAGCTCTTGCGCCGCTGTTTTATTATAAGCAAGTACCAGTATTTGCTCTGGCATTGCTTGTTTTGTGGCAATTAGATCAAGTGCTTTGGCTACCATAACTGAGGTTTTACCGGTACCTGCAGCAGCCAATACTAAATTTTTATCGTTATTGCGTATTACAGCAAGACGCTGCTCATTAGTTAATGGGTTTGACTCCACGTTATTATAAAAATCAGCTCGTTGAGCAAGTTGCTTGCGCTCATATTTATTACGCAGTTGTGCAATAGCATCATTCTTATTTTTTGCACTGGCCAATACCGATAAAAACTGGCTACTATTTGAAGGTAAATACCCTTGCCACACATTGCGGTTTTGCTGATAGCGCTTGCTCAGTGAAAACACCTCAGCGCTTAAAATTGTGGTATTACTGTCGCGTAAATACTCATCTAACGCAGTGCGCTTTAATAAAGCTTTAGCATTATTTATTTTGTGTTCAAGCGCTTGCGAAAAATATTGGTTAATTGCAATGTTTAGTGCTTTTGCCTGTGCTTTGTTTAAAAAGCTAATAGTAGTATGAGCACTATTTTCACCTAGAGTTAAATTAATTTTGGCGCTAAATATCCGGTTTTGCAACTGCGAAAAATCGTTAAAATCCTTGATTAAAAACGATTGCTTAGTCGCGTTTTTAAACTCAATCACTAAGCTTTCCTGCTCAATACTGAGTAATTTAATACGGGTGAAAAAACGGCCTAACCAACTAGGTGTGGCAAAATACTGCGCCATAATACTCAATATCTAAGTAGGTAATAAAACAATTGTAACATACTCTTTTATAATACATTTAATTTAACAACTTACTATAACTGAGCTTAGTAAATAGCTAATTTAACAACTTACTATAACTGAGCTTAGTAAATAGCTAATTTAAAAAATTAAAACAGCTGTTTATCGTTTTAATTTGCGCCTTATTTTAGTCAGCGTTAAGCTGTGCCTTTATTTACTAATTATATTAACTGCATTTGCTATATAGCCTTGCTATAAGGTTAATTATAATTATTATTAAAGGTTTATTATGACTAACAGCACATATCCTATTGGCACACCTGGCACTAAGTGGAATAACAACGATAAAGCCGATTGGTTAACCCGCCAAAATATTAAACGCAGCTATCAAAATGAAGTAGTAACCCTCATTAACGAGCTCAAAGATGCGCTTAATGTAGAACAATATGGCGAACTAAATTACGTTGCAGGCAAATATCCTTTATTTGTTTTAAAAACCGCTGACTTTAACACTAACAAACCTACCGTTTTAATTACCGGTGGTGTACACGGCTACGAAACTAGTGGCGTACACGGCGCGCTTAGGTTTGCAAAAACGGCAGCGCAAAAATATAGTCAGCATTTTAATATTGTAATCGCACCTTGTATTAGCCCTTGGGGGTACGAAACGATAAACCGCTGGAACCCAGAAGCCATTGATCCTAACCGCTCATTTTATGAAGGTAGCCCAGCGCAAGAGTCGGCGGCGATTATGGCGTATGTAAAATCCCTTGAGTTAGATTTAATTGCTCATATTGATTTGCACGAAACGACCGACAGCGACAACAGCGAGTTTCGCCCGGCACTAGCTGCACGCGAAGGCACAGTAAATACTAATTGGAATATTCCCGATGGTTTTTATTTAGTGGCCGATAGCACTAAACCTGAGGCTGCATTTCAAAAAGCCATTATTGATAGCGTAGCAAAAGTAACCCACATTGCCCCAAGTGATGAAAATAACCAGCTTATTGGTGTGCCACAAGAGCAATTTGGGGTGATCAACTACGCTGCTCGCGAATTAGGTTTATGTATGGGCTTTACCAATGCACCTTATGTAACCACCACTGAAGTATACCCAGATAGCCCTACAGCAAGTGACGAAGAATGTATTTTGGCGCAAGTAGCCGTAATTACGAGCGCATTAGATTACATAATTAATCTGTGATCTGGGTTTAAATATATACAATTAATAATCCTATTAAAATGCCCAAGTAGGTAAACTAGCTTGGGCATTTTTATACTTTTAATTTTTATAAAAGTAACTATCTTTCGTTATGCTAATGCTCGGATCTTCTTCTGCAAAAATAATAAATTTAACTTTACTTACCTTGTTTGAAATATCAAAGCCATCTGCAGTCACCGTTACGGGTATACGCCTCATCATTCCAGGTTGAATTAGTGTTGTATCTGGGCTAGTTAATTTAGCCTCTGCTAAGCCTGATATAGCAATAGTGTAGTGCAATGTTTGTTGGGTTTTATTTATAATCGTTAACGTATAAGGGTTTTCTACTAAACCCTCATAATTTACTCTGTACAAGGCGCCTCTATCGCGCAGTACCGAGGCTTCAATTGGTGTTCTTTGTACCACCCAAGCAAACATAGCTACAATTAGCATCAAGGTCAAAACACCATATCCAACCAATTTAAGCCTAAAAGGGTTGGTTTTTTTACCCGCCATTTGCTCTCCACTAGCGTATTTTATTAACCCTTTTTCATAACCAAATTTATTCATAGTATCGTCGCAAGCATCAATACATAAGCCACAGTTTATACATTCATATTGCAAACCATTTCGAATATCTATTCCAGCTGGGCATACCTCTACACATAAATTACAATCTACGCAGTCACCTAAGTTAAGTGCTTTTGGGTCGGCCTTACGTTTACGTGGGCCACGGTTTTCACCGCGTGCGCTATCGTAAGTAACCACGAGTGTATCTTTATCAAACATAACCGATTGAAAACGCGAATACGGACACGCCACAGTACACATTTTTTCACGTAAAAATCCTGCGTTACCATATGTACACAAAGCAAATAAAAACACCCAAAAGCTGGTAATACCCGACCACTCAAAAGTAAGCATTTCTAAGTACAATGTTTTTGCGGGTATAAAATAAGTTAAAAATGAAGTGGCAGTTAATAGTGATAGCACCAACCAAGCACTGTGTTTAGTAAGCTTTTTACGCCATTTGGTAAAACCCCATGCAGATTTATCAAGCTGTATACGCTGATTACGTGTGCCTTCAACGCGTTGCTCAACCCACGAAAACATCAACATCCAAATAGTTTGAGGGCAAGTATAACCACACCAAACGCGGCCTAACCAGTTGGTTACAAAAAATAGCGCAAAGGCCCCCACCATAAACAACATGGCTACAATAATAAAATCTTGCGGGAATAAAGTTAAAGTGAAAATAGTAAACTTTTGCGTTGCTACATCTAATAGCACCGCTTGTTGGCCGTTATATTGGATCCACGGTATTGCAATAAACGTAAGCATTAATAACCAGCCTAAGTTACGGCGTATACGTTGAAAAAAGCCTTTTTGCTCACGTATATAAATTGGCCCTTCGCTTTTGTAGGGCTTGATGATCATATCTTCTTCTTTAATATCAAACTTCATAGTACTTACTTAATCATAACGGATGTTAGTTAAGCATTTGCAACTTTCAGACCAAACTGAAAGCAAAGGCATTACATTGATATTTAAGTGATTTATTTATTATTGAAAACCTCAAACTCGCGAAATAAAGCGATCCTCGCGATATATCACGAAACCTTGCTAATCCCTAACTTGTGCATTTTAGAGCGTAAGGTACTCTCTGGCATACCAAGTTTTGCAGCGGCACCTTTACTCCCCGATATTTGCCAAGCCGATAGCTTAAGCACAGTAATAATATGCTGTTTTTGCATTTCATTGAGCGTTAATGCTGGGTTTATAGTACTTTGTGATATTGCTTGTAATGGCTGACTTAATTGTAAAATAGCTTGCTTAGATAAAATGGCCTCGCGCTCTAGTACATTTTGTAACTCTCTAATATTGCCTGGCCAGTCATAAGCTTGTAGTTGAGAAATTGCCTTATTACTTAATCCCTTAAGCTGCTTAGTTAAACGTTTATTTAACTGCACTATTAAATTACTACATAAATAAGGAATATCTTCCTTGCGCTCTCTCAGCGCTGGCACTTTTATAGGAAATACATTTAAGCGATAGTATAAATCGATTCTAAAATTGCCTTTTTGCACCATTTCCCATAGATCGCGGTTAGTTGCTGCAATAACGCGAATATCTACCTTTAATGTATTGCTTGCCCCAACACGTTCAAATTCTTGCTCTTGCAACACTCTAAGCAACTTACTTTGCGCTTCAAGCGGCAGCTCTGCTATTTCATCTAAAAATAAGGTACCTTTGTCGGCTAGTTCAAAACGCCCTTTACGGCGCTCATTAGCACCAGTAAACGCGCCTTTCTCATGGCCAAACAGCTCTGACTCTAATAAGCTTGGCGTAAATGCTGCGCAGTTCACTTTTATAAAGGGCTGTTTATTACGCTTACTTAATCTGTATAGGTTTCGGGCAACCAGCTCTTTACCTGTACCATTTTCGCCTAAAATAAGCACTGTGGTATCGGTTTCGCTCACTAACTTAATTTGCTCTAACATGGTTTGAAACACGTGGCTTTTACCTACTAAGCCAGAGTCTTGCCAATCTTCGTTTAATTCTGCTATTAAATAATTATTTTCATCTTGTAACTGTTCACTCAAATGTTTTACTTGTGCAAGTGCATCTTGTAATGCATTTTGTGTTTGTTGCTGCTGAGAAATATCGCGAAATACCGCTACAGCACCTATCAATTCATTATTTCGATAAACTGGTGTCGATGTGTACTCAACAGGGAAAGAGCTGCCATCTTTGCGCCAAAAAACTTCGTTTTTCACTTCACGGCGTTTACCGTCAAACATGGTGCAATATATTTGGCATTCGTCGGCTGGATAAGGCGTGCCATCGGCATGAGTATGATGATGGTATTGATGAATTTTTTTACCTAATAGCGTCTCTGCACTCCAACCTGTCATGCGCTCGGCCGCAGGGTTAACAAACACGGCATTACCCGACAGATCAAAGCCATAAATTCCTTCGCCCACTGCGTTGAGTAATAAACTAGGATCGTTTAAAAATTGTTTTATCATAAAATAGACCTCGCGAAATATCGCGATCATTATGACAATTTAATTAAAAAAGTGCACTGCAAAAATTATTATTAGTAATTAATAGCGCTGGAGGAAGGGAGTGACAATAGAATTACGAAAATACAAAAATTTATGACAGAAAACAAAGCCTAGTTACCTTATTATGCTAACTAGACTTTATTTACAACTAACTTAAAGGCGTGGAACCAATTTTATAGCGCCTGCAACCACTTTCATATCAAGTGGTAGTTTACTTAGCAAGGCCATTTTAGGATCGTTCATATTTAGCTCATACACTGGGTTTACAGCTAAAAAGCGGTTAATAATATCCATAGCTTGTTCGTCTAGCGCACCTAAATTACCTTTAAAACCACCAGCATCAACACTCGAATCTAGTAATTTTATATTACGTAAAAACACCGCTTTTTTCTCGCTGTCGTAAAATGGGCTACCTTCTATTTGCAGCTTTAAGCGTACTGGGTATTTTAATGCAAAAGCACTAATGTTAGCGCTTGAATCGGCGCCTAGCACTACAACATCACGATTTTCTGGACCAATATTTACACTCACATCGTTTACATCAAACTCTACTGGTAATCCCATTAAACTTACCTGTTCGCTTAATTTAGGAAGCTGTTTTGTTAATAACGACTCCACGTCGGCGTTAGTAAATGAATAAACAGACATTCCTTGTGTAGCGTTACATGCAGTTAAAAATAATGCGGCAATAATAAATAATATTTTCATAAAAAACTCTCTAAATTATTATAAGTGATGGGTATAAAAAAGCCGCTTACGAGCGGCTTTTAAAAGAGTAATACTCTATTAGGTGTAACTACACTAAGCTGTAAAAACAGCCTTTAGCCTTGCTAGTGTGTCAGCATCAACTGAACCTTCACTGAGCGCTAACAACTGTTTTAAATAATAGCTTATATCTGCATGTTCGCCACGATGCTTATCATCTAACATGGCAACTTGCTCTGCCATTCTTTGCATTGCATCATTACTACTTACATTAGCTAAAATTTCCATTCTAGTAAGTAACTGTGCGCTACTAAGTGATGTTTTAAGTGCAGCTTGGTACTGGCTCGGTATCGCTTCATTGTTTTCAAGAGCGTTAAATAAGGCCACTAAATTAGCTTGTTCGGCTTTGCTCGTTAGCCCTGCAAGCTTCTCTTCTATGGCGCTAAGTAACGACGTTACTTTTGGCGATAGTGACTTAAACTGGGTATACCCTTTAACTTTAGTTTCTAAGTCGTGTAATTGCGCTTTTTCGTTAATTTGACCCAGCGCCAATTCAAGTTCGTTAAGCTCAGCGACTACTTGCTTGTCGTTTTCGCTTTGATCTAACTTTTGCTGTTCAAACTCGCTACTGCGTTTAGTAAAAGTTTCGTCGTTAAATTGACGAAATTTTTGCCATAAGGCATTTTCAGCTTTTAAGCCGGCAAAGCCAATTGCTTGCCACTGCTGCTGTAATTGTTTTAGCTCTTGGCATGCTGCTGCTAGGTCATCACTTTGTGATAATTGCTGCGCTTGCTCTACTAATGCATTTTTAAGTACCGCATTGCCTTTATGAAACGCATTTAACGCCGCTAGCACACGCTGCTGCTCGTTTTTATAACGATCGTTTAATACACGGTACGTTTTAGGGTCAACTTTACCCACACTGCGCCATGCTTTGTTTAAACGATTGTATTGGCTTTCAAACTGCTTCCAATCAAAACCCTGCTCGTCAGTTGCGAGTAAGTGCAGTGCATGCATGTCAGCAATAATACTTTCGCGCTGCGCTTTTGACGCTTCACGTTGTACTTCTTGCTCTGCAAAATAGTTACGGCAAGGTGCAAACAATAATTCGATTTTTTGATCAAATTGCTCACCTTGTTGCTTTTCTTCGTCTGTATCTAAGCGGCCAAGCTCATTCCAACGTTTACGCAACACTTTAACTTGATCAGCCCGTTGCTGGGGATCTACGCACTCCTCTAAAGCGAGCGTGCTAACTTCTTCAAGTAATGCTTCGCGCTTTGGTGCTGCAGCATATTTTTGCCAATCTTTGGCGTCAGCTAGCTGCGCTTCTAAATCGGTTTTTAAGCTTACAAGTGGTTGCTGATACTGCTCAGTTAAGGTATTAAATAACTCTTCAAAGCCTTTAAACACACCAAATGCAACGTTAAAACGACCTTCTTCTATTAGGCGCTTTACATCACGGGCTTTGCGTTTAGCTTGGCTTTGATTTTTTTCAAGCGGTTTTATCAACTCGTTCATTGGCACTAAAAATTGCTTTTTATGCGCATTAAGTTGTGTTTTAAACGTACCTTGCAATGCACTATCTAATATATTTAGATGATTACGCGCTGCTTTAAAACCACTATTAAATGCAGCTAGGGTTTCGTCGTATTGGGCTAAATCGGCTGCTGGTTTTATTTCACACAGTGCAGTAAATGCCAGCTTATAATCTTTAATAGCAGACGTTAGCTCAGGTAATTTAGCTACTTGAGTAAATGACTTTTCTAACTTATTAATAACCTGCTTTGATTGCGGGTTATTGGCTAACTCTGTTTCATTTATTGCTTGTTGAGCCTGCGCTACTTTTGCATCAAGCCAATCTTGCTGAATTTGCTCTGGCGTTTCTAGGCCAAGTTGTAATGCATTTTCAATTTCTTCACTTAAAGCTTCAAGCGTTGCTAATGCCAACAGTTGACGCTGTTGTAGTGCAAGTAATTGCTGCTCTTTATCGTGCTCACTGCGAAGCTGTGCAATATGGGCATTTAGCTTTTCGGTAATTGTGCTGTACTTTTCGTTTAACAGTTTTACTTGCTCAGTGCTAAGCCATTTAAGCTCTAAGGCTTGCCATTGCGCCATTAACTCACCGGCTTTTGGGTTTACTAATGCAAAATCATTCTTATCGCGCAGCGCATTTAGCTTAGCTAAAATAACACGGGTTTCCCCCTCAACTTGCGCTGGCATTTCAATTGCTAAACGCTCGTTTTCTAAATGCGTGTTAAGCGCTGTTTTAGCACTGTTTTGTGCATGCTTTAATAATGGTTTAGTTAACTGGTGGGTAATAACCAGCTCAACTAGTTGCGCTTGTAACTCTTCGCTGCCCTCTTTAAAGGCTTTTTCTATTAGTTTAGGGTTTCCTAGGCGCTTTAGTAACTTAACCCGCACTTGCAACTCTTTTTCTGCAAAGGCAAGTTTTTCAAGGGTTTTTACTGGTGCAAAACGCTCTATATATTCGCTTTTAATTTGCGGCGACAGTGTACTTTCGCTACTTAAAACTGCGCTAGATATTTGTTGTTCAGCAATATCTTTTAATGCTTGATCTTGTTTATAGGCTTTCCACCACAGTGGCAAGTCGTTTACTTTTTGCAGTGCCTTACGACGAATTTCTGCTGAGCTATCTTCCAGCGCTAAAGTGCTTAAAATTATTGCGTCGCGTTGTACATCTAACTTTTCGATTGCGTCTAGACGTATTTGCAGCTTTGGGTGTTTCCATTTTGGCGTAAAAAGGTGTTTAAAGATCATGTTCACTAAACCTAGCTATTTCGTTATCTGAGTTAAATTCTTTTTGCAGTTGTGCTTTTGTTTTTTGCACCATTTCGCCATTTGCACCAATAGTAAATTGCTCATTCGATTGAGCAACTTTTGCTTGATACAACATAACTAACTGCACTGTTTGCTGTTTTTGTTCATCTGATAAAGGAGTGCCATCTGGCCATTTGCCAGTTGCTGCTCCGTATTGCAAACGTTCAAATAATTCTGGGGTAATATTTTGTACAAGATTGTCGATATTCATGTCATTTTTTCTTTTTTAGAGTCACTAAAATAATACGATTAATAAGGTACCAAATACACCCCACGCCAATAGCGATGGTGTAAGCATACCACTGAGGTGTTTTTTCTTGCGGTTGTAAGAAGTACAAACAGAAAAAACCGCCTAAAAATAGGATAAGTGCTAAAAATGAGTGAGTTATAAACATTTGCTGTTTTTTAATTCGCTGCTCACGTTGAAGCTGTTGAACTTGCTCATTATTTAAGTCGGCAACGTTACTTTCGCAATGCGGACATTGCGCGTGTTTATCTGATATTGATTTGGCACATTTAGGGCAACGGATAATCGCCATACATCTCTCCATACTACGCATAAAAAAAGCGCCTTGCGGCGCCTTTATTGTACTTGTTTTATTTCTCGTTGTCTTTTTTGAATTTGACCCAGTAGTCATCTACCGATTCTTTCATCTCTTTACGCAATAACATAATGCCAATTAAGTTAGGTAGTGTCATTACAACAATAGCCACTGCCGCTAACTTCCATACCAAGGTAGTATCGGCGAACGATGCCCAAAAGAATGCAGCCACATAAAATACGCGATACGGCATTACTGAGCGATGCCCTAATAAGTAAATCATTGCGCGATCTCCATAGTACGACCAAGCAATGGCAGTAGAGAACGCAAACAGCAATAAGCCTATTGATACAATGTACTGGCCACTATCGCCAAAGTAACCACGTTTAAAAGCCTTGGTAGTTAGCTCTGCTGAATGTACCAATGATTTGCCCACTAAACTAATGCTGTCATCTGTTGGCATGCCATCTATTACTTCTACAACACCTGTGTATTTGTGCTTTTCAGTAATACCAAAGCGTACATCCTCTGCAATTGAGCGTGAATGTAGTACCGTAAAACCTGTACTCAATGCCTCACCATTAACCACTTCAATATTGCCGGTAAACGTCTCTATATTACTTTTTTGACCATTAAGGTATTTATAGAGGTCTTCGCGCTGTGTTTGGTTTTCTTCTGTGTAATCGCCTTTAATAATACTCATAGCCGAGCGCTCAAAATGAGTTTGAAATTTTTCATTCCACACCCCCGAGGATAAAATAACCAACCCCGTAAGCGTACAAATAATAATGGTATCGATAAACGGTTCTAGGATAGATACTATACCCTCTGATACTGGCTCATCAGCTTTTGCCGAAGCATGCGCTATAGGCGCAGAACCTTGACCCGCTTCGTTAGAGAATAAACCACGGTTTACACCCCGGTTAAACGCATAAGCAAATGACGCCCCCAAGAAGCCACCTGCGGCAGCAGAGCCAGAAAATGCGTCCATAAATACAGCAGAAAATGAAGGACCGATGTTTTCAGCGTTATAAAAAATAACAGCCAGAGCACCAATAATATAAATAGCCGCCATTAACGGTACTACGCGTGATGTAATTGCTGCAATACGCTTAATGCCGCCTAATATAACCAAGGCAAGTAAAATAGATAACACTGCACCTGTGGCCATAGGCGCAAAACCAAAGGTGGCTTCCATACCTTGTGCAATATTATTAATTTGTGGCAGGCTGCCTGTACCAAACGAGCTAATTACAGTGGCTACGGCAAATAAAATGGCCAGCCATTTCATGTTAAGGCGTTTATCCATGTAATACATTGGGCCGCCAGACATAGTGCCATCTTCAGTTTTTTCACGGTATTTATGCGACAAGGTAACTTCTACAAACTTGGTAGTCATACCAAAAAATGCGGTCATCCACATCCAAAACAACGCCGCAGGCCCACCAATTGATATAGCCAGTGCTACGCCACCAATATTACCTGTGCCTACTGTGCCCGATAGTGCTGTAGCAAGTGCTTGAAAGTGAGTGGTATCCCCTTCTGTATCTTTTTTATCAAACTTACCCGAAACAACTTGGCAAGCATGTTTAAAATACCGTATTTGGGGAAATTTTAAATAAATAGTAAAAAATAAACCAACCCCTAATAACACATAAGGAAACCATACTGCTCCTCCTAACATGCCATCTAGGCTATCTAAAAGTTGTCCGAATGCATCCACGCTAAATTCCTCTTATTATTTTATTTTGAAATTGCTGACTAAACATTCGTTAAGCCACAGTTTATTGTGCCGTTGTGCACTTGTTATTTTTGTAAGTGTTGTAACAAAAAAGGGCAACATTTTAATGTTGCCCTTACCTTATACTAATTTATCTTAATTTATCAACGACATTTACGATAGCCGCCAAAGTATCTTGGCCAAATTGATATGAACGACGATCTGACCAACCGTAATCTGGGTCGGGTAAGTCGTTATTATCTTTAAATGGCATTTCGACTGTATAGGTAAGCGCCTTAAATTCTTCTGCTGTTGCAGATGAACCTACTGTAAGGTTAGCTTGGCCTGGCTCGTCTTTAGGGTAGCCATGTTCGTCTTGAAACTCAGGAGTAATGGTTAACAAAGCAGCTTTAAAGCTATCTTCTAGATCTTTTAAGCGCGCATCATAACTTGGAATGCCTTCACTGCCGGCTACAAAGTTATACGGGATTGCTTCATCACCATGAATATCAAGGTGCATATCTAGGCCTGTTTCACGCATTTTATTAAGCACTAAATAAACTTCTGGGCTATTTTCCATGCTCGGCGTTTGCCATTCACGGTTTAAGTTAACGCCTTTAGCGTTAGTACGTAAGTGCCCACGAGCACTACCATCTGGGTTCATGTTTGGCACAATATAAAATACTGCTTTTGATAGTAATGCAGCAGCATGCGGGTCTTCGTCATCAAGTAGTTTGTGAAGTATTCCCTCTACAAACCACTGCGCCATTGTTTCACCCGGATGCTGGCGAGCTGTGATCCAAATGTTTTTCTTATCTGCACTTGGCTCACCAATTTTAAGTACGCTCATGTCGCGGCCATCAAGGGTTTCGCCCAATGTTTCTAATTGGCAAATTTGCTGGCTTTGCGCCCACGTAAGTAAATCTAAATGACGCTCATAGCTATATGGTGCAAAATAAGCAAAATAAACACTGCCGCACTCTGGCTCTATTTCAAAGCTTAATGTGCCATTTTCGTAGCTTGAAGGTACACGAAACCACGTTTGACGGTCATACGATGCAACCGCCTGATAATCTACCCAGCCATCTGGATAAGCTGAATTTTCGAGCTTGTTTATATTTAGCTTATGTAATTGGTAAGGGGTTGTTTCTAGGCGAAAATGAAACCACTGATAAAATTCAGACTGGAAATCGTTATTAATCTCTAACTGGATATTTAATGGATCGGTGGCTTCAATAACCTTAATATTACCACTATCGAAATTGCTACTGATTTTCATGACAAAAAACCTATAAGTTGACTAAGTGTCTCTGGACTGCATAAATAGCCAGGATGTAAGTACGCTGCGATTAGCCGTATCTAATGTATAAAGCGTACCATAAGCGCTGCGCTTTAAAAATATTGATAATCAAAAAAGCCAGCAAATGCTGGCTTTTGTATAACGACTAATAAATTAGTGAGGTAAGCTTGGGAATGCCACTTCGGCCATATCGCGCATACAACGTACCACTTGGCAGCTGTAACCAAATTCATTATCGTACCAAACGTAAAGTACAATACGGTTGTCATCAACAATAGTTGCTTGCGAGTCAACCACACCAGCGTAACGACTACCTACTAAATCGGTAGATACGATTTCAGTAGAAGCGGTGTAATCAATTTGGTCGCGCAGGTCTGAGTGAAGTGCGGTATCGCGTAAAAATGCATTTAGCTCTTCTACCGAGGTGCTCTTTTCTAAGTTTAGGTTCAAAATAGCCAGCGACACGTTAGGTGTAGGTACGCGAATTGCGTTACCCGTTAGTTTGCCCTCAAGCTCTGGTAGTGCTTTTGAAACCGCTTTTGCAGCGCCTGTTTCAGTAATTACCATGTTAAGTGCAGCAGCACGGCCACGGCGGTCTGCTTTGTGGTAGTTATCAATTAAGTTTTGGTCATTAGTATACGAGTGAACCGTTTCTACGTGACCATTTTTAATGCCAAACTTATCGTTTAATGCTTTAAGTGTTGGTGTAATGGCATTAGTTGTACAGCTTGCTGCACATACAATTTTGTCTTCAGGTAAAATATCTTTGTTATTTACACCATATACGATGTTTTTGATATTACCTTTAGCAGGAGCCGTTAATAGTACTTTAGCAGCGCCTTTACATTCTAAATGCTGACCAAGGCCTGCTTCATCTTTCCAAATACCTGTGTTATCAACAATAAGTGCATTGTCGATGCCGTAGGCTGTGTAATCTATTTCGCTAGGAGAGTTAGCGTAAATAACCTGGATGTAGCTACCATTAGCTTTAATTGCATTACGTTCTTTATCAACAGTGATAGATCCATTAAATGGACCATGAATTGAATCACGACGTAATAAACTGGCACGTTTTTCAAGGTCGCCATCTTTACCACCACGTACAACAATTGCGCGTAGGCGTAAGTCAGCATAAGGACCTGATTTTTCAATTAGTAGGCGTGCAAGTAAACGGCCAATTCGACCAAAGCCATAAAGCACCACATCGCGTGATTCTTTAGCTGGTAAATCAGCAATTTCAGAGAGCTCATCTTTTACAAACTCTTCAACAGAACGACCGTTTGCAGCATCATTATACAAATAGCTATAAGCAAGCTTACCAATATCGATACGTGCAGAATTTAAATCCATTTTGCTAATCGCTTCTAAAAATGGGAAGCTTTCACGTAAACGTAATTTTGTACCTTCAAACTGCGCAACTGATTTGTGAGATTTGATAATTTCAATTGGGCTTGCATTTACAAGTGGGCGGCCATAAACAGCAATTTCGATACCACGACTACGATAAAGCTTACCAATGATTGGTTGCATGCTTTCTGCGTAACCTTGGCGTTCTTGCCAACTATTTGTGTATTCTAACTCGTGAGATGAGGTCATTTTATTTACCTAAGTTAAACATTTTTGAACGGATAGCCCTAGAGCATTTAACCATCAAAAGTTGAAATGATTTCGACCCTGATAAGTCAACGCACTCTAGTGACTTCCCTATTCTAATTTAATCTTGCTTTATTCTCTACTGTTAGAGGCTAAATGATTGCGTTAGAATAACATTATATTAATATATTTAAGGGTTGAGGATGGTTATAAGACTAATAGTAGTGCTTGGAGTACTCACCTTAGCCGGATGTGAAAAGCCACTAAGCTTGGCCCAAGTATGTAAAGAAACGCCCGGTTTTTGCAACGATCTAAATAAAGATAATCATTGTCGGGAGCAGCGTTCTAACACTATTTTGCAGCGTTATATTGAATATAAGCACCCAACTGATGAAAATAAATATCAGCTACTTAAAGAGTTTGAATCATATAATCAGTGTATTACGCTTGCAGCTAAAATTGAGCATATAAAATTAAAAGAAAAAAAGACCTCTCGTGTAGAAGGTAAATTAACCAGTATTAAAGAAATGACGCGATTATATCAAGATACTAAAAGTACTAATCACCCAGGCTTACTTTATTATCATTGGTCGCGTAATAACGATCAGCGAGCACTGACTAAATTTTTAGCCTTGGAGCATGATGAAAGGGTGACAACAAGTGCTGAAATGCAACTTTTTTTGGCATCGTATTATATTAAATTTGATGATGATAAAACGATTGATTTGCTCTACAAAACATTAGAACTTAATAAAGCACAGCAAATACCTGATCCCGAGGTGTTTACTTCTTTGGTCAGTTTGTTTTACAAACAACAAAATTATAAACATGCCTATGTTTTTTCTAAAGTTGCGCAGATGTCGGGGATAGAAAACGTTGATATATTTGCTGTAGAGCAGCAATTGGCAAGCAGCAGAAAAAATCTTGATAGTTTAGATTCATTAGCGCAACAAACTTTTCAGCAAATTCGCGCTGGTAAGTTTGTATCACCTAGGGAGTTTTAAGTAACCTAGGCGTAGTTAAATAAAACATTAATAATAAAAAAGGCAGCTTACGCTGCCTTTTTTA
>NZ_JACJDO010000052.1:0-22528 GCF_014163535.1 Pseudoalteromonas sp. SR45-4 | reverse complement strand
CAACAACTAATGCGATGGCATCAAGTTTAAATTCTTTGGAATACTTTTTACGTTTTGTCATTATCGATCTCCAGTTAAGTTGATTATCTCTTAACTTGGGTAGTCGAATCCATTAAACCACGTCAGGCTCTTATTAAGCTGCTCATAGTTAACCTTTGCTGTTGAGTGTCTAAAAATATCAAGTTTTTATGTTTTTATCTATGCAATATTGTGGTTATGGGCAATTTGTGAAAATTATAAAAGGCATGCTATGAATACAACATTTGACTACATTGTAGTAGGCGCGGGCAGTGCAGGGTGTGTTATTGCCTCGCGGCTATCAGAAAATGCTAATGTAAGTGTGTGCTTAATTGAAGCAGGCTCTAGCGATAATACTGCTTTTGTACAAATGCCTGCAGGGGTTGCTGCAAGTGTGCCTTATGGTATTAATAGCTGGCATTACAATACAGTAGCGCAAAAAGAGCTGAATAATCGCTGTGGTTTTATGCCACGAGGTAAGGTATTGGGTGGCTCAAGCTCTATTAATGCCATGGTGTATATTAGAGGCAATAAATACGATTACGATCAGTGGGCGGGCAATGGCAATAGTGGCTGGGATTATGACAGTTTATTACCCTACTTTATAAAAGCCGAAAACAATAAAACATTTACCAATAGTGAGTTACATGGCACACAAGGGCCACTTCACGTACAAGAATTGAATGAGCCAAGCCCAGTAAATCAATGTTTTTTAAATGCCTGCGTTGAGCAAGGGGTGAGTTTAAATAACGATATAAATGCAACCGAGCAGCAAGGTGCTAGGCTTTCACAGGTTACGCAACATAATGGAGAGCGTTGCAGCGCAGCTAAAGCGTACTTAACTCCTCATTTAAAACGTGCAAACTTAACCGTATTAACCAATAGCCATGTAAATAAAGTAATAATAAACAATAATATGGCGCAAGGTGTACAAATTGAACGTAATAAACAGGTGGTTAATTTATACGCCAATAACGAAGTGATCCTCAGTGCCGGGGCAATTAATTCGCCGCAACTATTAATGCTTTCAGGAGTTGGCCCCAGCAACCATTTACACGCACATAATATTAAGGTGATAGTACCATTAGAAGGGGTGGGGGCTAACTTACACGACCACCTTACAGTGGTGCCTTTGTATAGAGCAAAAACCAGTAAAGGCACGTTTGGTTTGAGTATCCCAGGGGCTGCTAGGGTGTTAAAAGGCTGTATAGATTGGTTTAGTAAGCGCCAAGGGTGCTTAACTACTAACTTTGCAGAGTCGCATGCATTTATTAAGTTATTTGATGACTCCCCTGCGCCAGACGTACAGCTAGAGTTTGTGCTGGGTTTAGTGGATGATCACAGCCGAAAATTACACACCGGCCATGGTTACAGTATTCATAGTAGTATTATGCGCCCTAAAAGCCGCGGTGCTGTTAAGTTAGCCGATAGTGATCCGCGCCGCGCGCCGCTAATCGATCCTAATTATTTAAGCCATCCCGACGATATAAAAGTGATGTTACAGGGCCTTAAAAAAACACTACAAATAATGCAAAGCAGTGCATTTGATGCCATTCGTGGTGACATGGTTTACCCGCTTGATATAAATAACGATGAGCAATTGATTGAATTTATTCGTCAAACGGCCGATACCGAATACCATCCGGTAGGCACCTGTAAAATGGGTAATGATCCACTTGCAGTGGTTGACAATGAGCTGCGAGTTTACGCTATACAAGGGCTACGTGTAGTAGACGCCTCAATTATGCCCAGCATAATAACCGGTAACACCAATGCTGCGGTTATTGCTATTGCTGAAAAAGCGGCCGATTTAATTAAGCAGGCTAATCCTTAAATTAAGCGTTAAGCATAAAAGGCATTAAGCCATTGTTGCCAGTCGTGTTCTAGGCGCAGCATTTGCTGATGCTTTTTGGCATTTAAGTGTTTGTTTTCGTCCTCGGTTGCCATATAAGGGCCAACACGACAAAGTGGGCAGTGATTTGGGGTCAAATAATGCGGCAAAGTAAGATGGCAGCTTAACTCGCTATGCTGTTTTGGGCTAAATACATAGATAATACCGCTTGTGTCTTTTACGTGTTTATCACGGTCAACATTGCGAATTTTATAACCAGCAAAGCGGCTAATATCAAACGGCATTTGCCCTAAATACTCAGCGTTTAAATGTGCATTTAAACTGCCTTCTATATTCCACTCCCGATAAGGCTTTACGTCTTTTGAAGTGATATAGCACAGCATTGGGCCATTGGGGTTAAGTGCATACTCGTTAGCGTATTTTATAAATTGGTGCAGTAAAGCACGATTAAATACGTTCATACTGGTTTGTTGAGTATTGTTTTCAAACGCTTCGCGGCCCACAAAGGCAGGAACAAGCGGAAATTGAAAAATAACCACATCAAAGCTATGTAAGTTAACGTTTAGGTTTTGCCAGCAATGGGGTTTTGTAACATCAAAACTATTAAGTACGGTTACTTTATTGGCTTTTAAAGTGCTTAGTGCATTGTCTTGGTATTTATACTCAATAGTTGCTGCGTCATCAAACGTAGAGGCAACCAACAAACTCGGCTTTAGGTGTTGATGCAGCGCGTTAGAAAACGATAAATCGCCATCGCCCACAGTGAGTATTTTCCATTTGGGATTTAGGTACATAAGTTATTTAGTATTTTTATCGCTATTTGCAATGATAACGTCGGCGTTATTATTTAGCGCTTGTTGCTCATATAAACGCAGCATGGCTAAACGTGTTTTTAACCCTTCAATGGCCACTTGCTTAAGTATAAGGTTAAAGGTAATTAAAATTGCGAACATAATATGAATAGGGCCATGGGTAAAGCCAGCGTCTATGTCGTAAATAGATAAGCCAAACAAAACAAATAATACCACCATAAGTATTTCAATGAGTTGATTAGAATAAAAGCTCAGACGGCCTTCACTTTTATGATCTTTTTTTATACTAATGGCGCAAAAAAATGGAATAACTTTAATTTTAAATACCGCTTTTTTTTCTACGTAGTTTTCGCCAAGCGTATTAAGTTGCTGGCGCAATTGGTCAATCATGGTGTGCCCTTAAGCGCAATAGTGTAAATTAGTTAGGGTAAATGCTCATACCAATAGTAAATATATGGCATACAAACACGACAGAGGTAAGTACAAAACGCATTTTTTGATAATCTTTATGGTAGCTTTGCCATTGCGGTGAGGCTTTTTCAAAAATAAGCACCAACCAAAAGCTTACCGCTAACCATGCAAGCGCCCATTCAACTGGTAAAAATGATAAAAACGGTACAGGTATAACTACAATAACTGCTTTTATAGCATTACTGTAACTTTGCTCACCAGCGCGCCATAAATTACCCGCCATAAAGGCTAAAATAGCAATGCTGTAAAAAGTAAAAAACTCTAAGTTTACACTGTTACTGCCAAACATTAGTGGCCAACCAACACAGCCTAAAAATGGGAGCAAGCCCAAGTAGCCTAGTTGTATGTGGTTAATAAATTTTTCCATAACAGCGCGCCTCGTTTATATGGTGAGTATTTAGCGCGGCTATTGTAACAGTATTACTAATAGCTACCTTAAAAAATTGCGTATAAAAGTAATTTGCCAAACCACCATCTTAAAAACTGATTGAATCAATCTAAACAATCAATTTTATTTAAATCTTCATTAGTCTTATAGTATTAATCAAGCCAACGCAGAAGGTCGTTTAAAACGATAGCGTTGATTACTTTTTAAATACATTAAACATAAATGAGGAAATACCATGAGCACTTCATTAATCAACACAAAATTACAACCATTCAATGCAACCGCTTACCACAACGGCGACTTTGTAGAATTATCTGAAAAAGACGTACTTGGTAAATGGTCTATTTTCTTCTTTTACCCAGCTGATTTCACTTTTGTATGTCCAACTGAACTTGGCGACATGGCAGATTATTACGCACAATTACAAGAAATGGGCGTAGAAGTTTATTCAGTATCTACTGATACTCATTTTACTCACAAAGCATGGCACGACACGTCAGACACAATAGGTAAAATTACTTACCCTATGATTGGCGACCCAACAGGGCGTATTACACGTAGCTTTGGCGTAATGATCGAAGAAGAAGGCTTAGCACTTCGCGGAACATTTGTAATGAACCCAGAAGGCGAAATTAAAATTATCGAAACTCACGATTTAGGTATTGGCCGTAGCGCTAAAGAACTTGTTCGTAAAGTACAAGCTGCACAATACATTGCAACGCACGACGGTGAAGTTTGCCCTGCATCTTGGCAGCCAGGTGAAGACACACTTGCACCTTCACTAGACCTAGTTGGTAAAATCTAAGTACTCGATTTACCAAGTAAGGGCAGGTAACTGCCCTTAAATCAACGAACATCCGTTTGTTGGTGCCTCCTATATCAATATACTTGTTTAAGCACATGCATTATTTGGCATGGGAGGCTTGCTGTTTAAATTTTCTAAAAGGGTTAAGCCATGTTAGATAACAACATAAAAAATCAATTAAAAAGCCATTTTGAATCGCTTACTCAACCTGTTGAGCTGCTTATCGCCTTGGACGACAGCAAAAAATCAACAGAAGTAGCAAGCTTAGCAAATGATTTAGCCTCACTAAGCGATAAATTTACGGTAATAAACAACCCAGACACAAGCGCGCGTCGTCCGTCAATGGTTGTACATTCACCTATTAAAAACACCCATATTACGTTTGCGGGTGTACCTATGGGCCACGAATTCACTAGTTTAGTGTTAGCGCTATTGCACACTGGCGGACATACCAGTAAAGCAAAAGCCGAGGACATTGAACAAATAAAGTCGCTCGACCAAGCGCTTAATTTTGAAGTGTATATAAGCTTAAGTTGTCAAACCTGCCCACAAGTAGTGCAGGCTTTAAATACAATGGCAGCAACGAATAATAAAATTAAAGCCACCATGATAGATGGCGCGTTATTTCAAGGCGAAGTAGAAGAGCGCAACATTTTAGCTGTACCGGCTGTTTATTTAAATGGCGAACCATTTAGCCAAGGTGCACTAAGCCTAACCGACATACTCAATAAAGTAGATAGCAAAGGTGCAATGCGCCAAGCTGAGTCGTTAAGTAAAAAAGAAAAGTTTGACGTGTTAGTTATTGGTGGTGGGCCTGCGGGTGCATCGGCTGCTATTTACTCAGCACGAAAAGGGTTAAACACCGGTATTGTTGCAGATAGGTTTGGCGGACAAGTAGCCGATACTTTAGCAATCGAAAACTTTATTTCGATTAAAGCCACCGAAGGGCCAAAACTGGTAGCGCAACTAGAAGAGCACGTAAAAGAATACGATGTAGATGTAATGCATAATCAACGCGCAGCTAGGCTTAGTCGCAATAATAATGGTTACGAAATTACTCTAGAAAACGGCGCGGTACTGAGTGCTAAGTCGCTGGTACTGGCAACAGGTGCACGCTGGCGCGAAATGAACGTGACTGGCGAGCAACAATATCGTGGCCACGGTGTGGCATATTGCCCACATTGCGATGGGCCCTTATTTAAAGGCAAACCAGTTGCGGTAATTGGTGGCGGTAATTCAGGTATAGAAGCCGCGATTGATTTAGCCAATATTGTAGAGCATGTAACGGTACTTGAATTTGCCGATACATTACGTGCCGACGAAGTACTTATTCGCAAAGCTAGCAGTATGGCTAATATTACTATTATTAAAAGTGCACAAACAACCGAAGTACTCGGCGATGGCAAAAAAGTAACCGGTTTAACTTACACCGACCGCGTAAGTGGCGACAGTAAGCAACTCACTCTTGCGGGCATATTTGTACAAATTGGTTTAATACCAAATACAGAATGGCTAAAAGACAGCGAGCTTGAACTGAGCAAATTTGGTGAGATTTTAATTGATGCCAAAGGCGCAACATCACTCCCAGGCGTTTATGGTGCGGGGGATGCAACCAATACGCCATTTAAGCAAATAATAATTGCTATGGGCAGTGGTGCAACAGCCAGTTTAGGTGCGTTTGATTACTTAATTCGCCACAGCGATGAAACAGAGCAAGCTTAATTTAGTTAATCTGCATCAGGTTAGTTAAAAAACGTCTCTTGATATAACAGCAAAAATACACCCATAGCTGTTTGTTCACCCAAGCCGCCCTTCTCCAAAGGCGGCTTTTTTTATATTTAATTTAGGGGTTAAATAAACACTGATTATTTTTGTTTTTTAACATGCAGCGTTTATAAGCTGTATGTTACTTAACCCTGGTAATGCCGACTATTATACACACAGCTCCACCGATCATACCGGCCCATGCTTCTATTGGCGTGTCGCCACTTAGCGCGCGGCTAACTTGTGAGCCAGCTGCTTCATAAACATCATACCCCCAAATAGCCAACGCAACGCCAATAATAATAAGCACAATACCAATCACTTTGTTATTCATAATAGATCCTTACTTTTTAGAGTGTTAGTTAAAAATACTTAGTAAATATACTAGTTAAATAATAGTAAATAAGCTAACGCAATTTATGATTATTTAATAGGTTGAATTTGGTGTGTACTCTGGATTTATATCGCCGCCTACTTCCTCAGGATCTACATCGTTTATGAGAAGTGTTTCGCGCACGGCTTCAATATGATCAAGTACGGTTTGATAACGCTCGCCGTACTCGTATTTAGTCACCTCGATTGCTTTAGGCATGTAGGTAAATGCTATTTTAAGTGCGTGGAGTGCTTCTTGATTTATTTTTTCGTTCATTATTTTCTCTCTTAAATATGTTTTAAACGTAAGCTATGGTTAATAAAATAACACCAAATACAATGCGGTAAATACCAAAACTTACAAAAGTAAAGTTTTCTAAAAAGCGGATAAATAATTTAATTGTAAAATAGGCCACTATAAAAGAGGTAACAAAGCCTACAGCAAGGGCGGTTAAATCGTCAAAAGTAAATAAGTCATAATGCTTTAGCAAATCATACCCAGACGCTGCAGCAAGTACAGGTAAACCAAGTAAAAATGAAAATTCAGCACTGGCTTTGCGGTTTAAGCCACACAACATAGCACCTACAATAGAGCTACCCGCACGGCTTGTACCAGGAATAAGTGCAAATACTTGGGCTATACCAATCCATATTGCTTGCTTATAAGTCACTTGAGTAACATCGGTAGTGGTGCAGTTTTGTTCTTTATAATTGCGCTCTAGCAGTAAAAAAATCACCCCACCAACAATAAACATTACTCCCACAACAGGTACGTTAAATAGTGCTTTTATTACGTCACTAAAAATGAAAGCAATAATGCCTAACGGAATAAATGCGATGGCTACTTTTATCCATAAGTTAAGATGTTTTGGAGTGAACTTATCTTTATAGTTGGCTAGTACCGCTAAAATGGCGGCTAATTGAATAATTACGCCGAATGCTTGATTAGTAGCCGTTGCTTCTATACCCAACCATTGCGCTGCTACAATAATATGCCCGGTTGACGAAATAGGTAAAAACTCAGTAATACCTTCAATAATACCTAAAATAATTGCGTTAAAAATGTCCACGTTCAATGTGTTCCTAAATACTTAATAAAAAATACAATGGGAGTTGCTAATGCTCATAATATTTCATGAGAAACAATACATAACTCACTTATCAAAATTCCGCCATAGGATAAGAGCTTATTAACAATATCTAAAGTGTTTTAATGTTTATTTAAAATAAAGGGCAGTAATTTTAAATAATACAAAGTTAGTTTTGAATTAAGCTAAAAATGCTTTTGCGGCGTCTACACCCATTTGGTAGCCAGTGTTAAGGGTTGCAAGCTTTTTAGTGGTACGGCCCACTTTAAAATTAACTGGTGGCGCTATAATATTTACCCGGCAATCAGCGGGTGGGTTATTAATAAAATCAATACTGTGGTTATAAACATCGGCTCTGGTGAGGGTTGTGTTAATAAGTGCCGGGTAGTTTTTATATATTTGTTTAGTTAACCATGGTGCTTTACTTGGCCTTTTACGATAACCCAAAGGCTGAGATAAAATAACGGTTATTTCACGTGCACCCATTTCATACGCTTTTATAACGGGAATAGAGTCGGCTACGCCGCCATCGGTCATGGCTATATTATTAATTATTGGATAGTCGCGATACGCAATAGGAATAGCACAAGACGCTTTTAATTGCTCGACCATATCGGTGCTGGTGGCTTTTAAGTAATGGGCTTTACCCGATTCGATAGCCGTAGTAACAATATAAAAGTCTGCCGGGTTTTGCGCAAACACTTCGGTGTTTAGCCGTATTTCACGAATGGTTTCTTGCCATAGCCAGTCTAAATCAAATAAATGGCCACCCTTTATAAAGCGCGCAAGATTAATAAACTCAGGACGACATGAATAGTCGGTGATCACTTTGTAATTGCGCATTGGTTGCTTGCATAAATAGGCGGCTACATTTGTAGCCCCTGCAGATACGCCAAAATAACGTGCAAATGGTTGATAGTTTTGTTTTAAAAACTCATCAAGTACACCGGCTGCAAAAATACCGCGCATTGCACCCCCTTCAACAACCAAAGTGTGTTTATGTTGATTTGTCATAACGATATATTCCTTACATCATTTTTTAATGCTATCAACTTAGTTAGCAAAGTGCGAGGGAGGAGGTAGGCGATTATTTATTATAAATACTCAACAAAATAAACGGGCAGTGTTTAATTGCCCGTTTATTGTTATTTTAACTGTTTAGAAAAATATAATTGCTGTAGGTTTTTAAATGCTTTGAACCCACATTACACCAACTTCTTTTTTAGTTACTTTAACTTGCGTACCGGCGCTAATGGGCTGTTTGCTTTTAAGTTGCCAGCTAATGCCAGAATACTGATGAGTACTTAACCCTTCAATAGTCACATCTTGGTTAAGTACAAAAGTCAGCTCTGCAAAGTCGCTATTAACTGGTTTACGCTCAACATTATTTTGCATCCGCTTTAGGGGCTTCCAAAGCAATATAGAAATTGCAGCTGTTATTAGAGTATTACTCCAAAGCGCAGTGGTCATAGAGTCGGCTAATATTCCCATACTCATGAGCAGCCCGGTTATAAATAACGATAAGCCAAAAAATAACAATATAAAGGTAGAGAGCCCCAATACGGCTACTTCTATGATCAGCGCAAGAACCCCAAGTACCATTAAGGTTTGTGGTAAATTTTGGGTAATAAATTCCATACCGACTCCTTTATTTAGTTATTAGCCTTGATGCTTTTTATTTAAGCTATTAATAATGGCCATACCTTGTGCAACCATTGAGCTTGCATCGGTGGCATTATCAGGAAGCAATACAATTGATGACTCTCTGGCAATGGCTTCTTTTGCAGCTATTGCTTTAGTTGCTAAATCAAGCTGAATTGCTTTTTGACCTTGCTCTGTATCGGCAGCTTCACCCACTTTACGCAGGGCTTCGGCTTGTGCTTCGGCAACTGCAATAATTGCTTTTGCTTCACCTTCTGCGCGTAAAATTTGTTCTGCCTTTTCACCTTCAGCACCTAATACCTGTGCTTGTTTACGCCCTTCGGCCACATTGATATTGGCTTGACGGTCACCTTCAGATTCAAGTATTTGTGCGCGTTTAACTCGCTCTGCTTTCATTTGTGCTTCCATCGCTTCCATTACAGATTGTGGTGGCACAATATCTTTTATTTCGTAACGTAATACTTGAATGCCCCAAGGCTCTGCCGCTTGGTTGATAGAAGTTACAATATTAGTGTTCAGTACGTCACGCTCTTCAAAAGTTTTATCTAATTCCATTTTACCAAGCTCAGAACGCATGGTTGTTTGCGAAAGCTGAGTTACAGCAAATATGTAATCATCAACGCCGTAGGTTGCTTTATATGGGTCAAGCACACGGAAATACAAAACACCATCTACAGTAAGCGAAATATTATCTTTAGTGATTGCCGACTGTGAAGGCACGTCTTGTGCTTGTTCTTTTAAACTGCGATCTGCAGCAATACGATCAATAAATGGGATGATAAAGTTTAGACCTGCTTCTTTAGTTGATTGATACTTACCAAAGCGTTCTATTAACCAAGCGCGGTTTTGTGGTACAAATTTGACACTACTTTTTAGCAGTACTAAAACAAAAATGAGTAAAAATGCTTCAACGGTAAATATTGTATTGAGCACTTGTGCAATCGGGTCCATGTAAATATTCCTTCTAATAATAAAGAGTTAACAAGTTGAATTGTTAGTGTTGTTTATAATTTCAACGTTGCTAGAGTAACATTACTGATGTGGTTTCACTATAAAATAGTTAGTAAGGTGATATTCAATTACTTTCAAAAAACTGACAAATTTTATTACGGCCCGTTTCTTTAGCTTCATATAAGGCTGCATCAGCATTATTAATAATTGTTTCGGGGCGGGTGTTTTTAGTTGGATATGCGCTATAAAAGCCCACGCTAAGTGTGATTGTTTTTGCAACACTAGAGTCGCTATGTACTATGTTTAGCTGCGCTATTTTTTGTTGTAATAATAATGCAAATCGATGACACTCTGCAGACTTAAGCAAAGGCAAAATAATTGCAAATTCTTCCCCGCCATAACGCGCAGCTAAATCGCCCTCGCGCCTGCAAAGTTGATTTAGTGTTTTAGCAACTAGCTTAAGTGCGTCATCGCCTTTTTGGTGGCCATAATTGTCGTTATAGCGTTTAAAAAAGTCTATATCGCAAATAATCAAGCTAAGTGATTGCTTATTACGAGCACAACGTCGTATTTCACTTTTAAGTGTTTCATCAAAACAGCGGCGATTGGCTATATTAGTTAAACCATCAGTATTAACTAATAAACTTAATTTTTGATTAGCAGTAATAAGTTGTTGCTGGGCTAGTTGCAGCTTTTTTTTGTAATCTATATTTTTTAATGCGTTGGCAATTATTTCGCCCACTAATTTTATTCTGATCAGATCAATGTGTGTCCATGCGCGCTTAAAATTAACACAGTCACAGCCTATAAAACCAATAAGCTCTTTATCAAAAAGGAGCCCTATGCATAAAACAGATTGTATTTTTTGTATCTGAAACTCAACTTTTTCAGCGTTTGCTGCTTGAGGTAATTTTAAAACATCGTTTACCTGAAACAAATGCGTAGCGTTCATTACTTCAAAAAAGTAGGGTAGCTCGGTTTTTGGCACATTTTGTAATCTTTGTTTGAAAGGTTCAATGCCTTCATTCACCCATTCGTGGGTGTTAGTAATGGTTTCGTTGTCGGTATTAAATTCAAATAAATAACTGCGATCGGCAGCAAATGCAGTGCCAATGGCTTTTAACGCAAAATTAATATGCAAATCTATATCATCATTTTGTATGTCGATTAAGTCTGTTGATATTTCAGAAATAACCCGATCAAAATTATAGAGCTCAATTACATCGCTTTTTAAAGGCTCTAAACACAACATAGAAACAGAATCAGATAATTGGGTAAGGGCGATATTTAACGGTATGCTTTGTTGTTGTTTTTTTAGCTGTATATTAGCGCTAGTTTTTGAATCGAATAATGACTCAATAGCAATATGTTTATTATTATGCACGCTCAGGAGGGTGACAGCATTAAATGCAGTGCTATCTAAATTGTCGCAATGCTTTAAATCAAATAAAGTTTGCGCCGCAGTATTAACACAATAAGTATTATTTTTATTGTCGTATAATAAAATAGCTAAACTGAGTTTATTTAAAACCTGCCACAATTTTAGTATTGAGTCATCACTCACTTGTTTCTCCAAGCTAAACATTAAACGTTATTATTTTTATAATATATTGTTATTTTTATACCTTTTTAAATACTTTTAGTACAGAAGTTTCTATTTTCCCAATTTTTTAGTGCGTTTATTAGGTTTACGTATTATAATTGATACTGTATATCATTACGTATTCCCCGTTGAGCTTTTTCGAAGCTTACTTTGTTTTAAGTATAGGTACTTAAGTATTTCATGACCGAAATAACGACACATAAAGCTTCCCGTCGCCGTTTATTAATTGCTTTGGCGATCACCTGCTCTTTTATGGTTATTCAATTAATAGGCGCATATTACGCCAACTCACTAGCAGTATTAGCCGATGCAGGGCACTTGTTTGTTCATAACAGCTCTTTATTTATTGCTTTAATTGCCTCGAGCTTGGCGATTCACTTTGCTAAAACCTATAACGATGGCTATCAGCGTGCTGAGTTAGTAGGAGGCCTTATAAATGGCTTTTTATATTTAGCAATTAGCTTGGTTATATTGTATGAAGGTGGCGAGCGTTTTATGCACCATCATGAAGGCAACGAACTTGAAATAAATAGCTTTTTAATGTCGGCCATTGCCGCGCTTGGTTTTTTGTTTCATGGTGCCGCTGCTTGGGTGTTATATAAAGGCCGTAAAGCGAGTATTAATGTATATGCGGTGTTTTTACACTCGTTTTTTGACATTATATCTACTATTTCTACTTTTATAGCCGGAGTGTTAATTTACCTGACTGGTTGGGATATTATCGATATTTTATCGAGCATGTTAATTGCTTCATTCGTTTTATTCACCGGTATTAAGGTTATTATAAGTTGCGTTAAAGGGCTGTACATAAATAAAGATAAACTCCCTAAAGTAGCTAAAGTTGAGCAAGCAATTACCACAATTCAGCATGTAAAAAATGTGCATAATGTAACTGTAGTACGAAAAGATAAAACGGTAATAGTGGGGGCGCATATAGTGCTAAAAAAACACTGCACCATTGAAAAACACGATAAAGCATGTCGCTTAAAGGTCGAAAACCTGTTGCGTTCAAAATTTAATGTAACAAATAGTGTGTTACAAATTGAAAGTAGTTGCAGTAGTGTTAATTAAACTTGGCAAATTGCAGCATATGGCTTAGTTTAAGCTATATGTAAATAATAGCTGTTGTAGGAACAAATTGAATCAACAGCAATTTATTGGAATCTAATTATGCCTTTACTAGCAAGTAAGCATCGCTACTTTAACTTTATTGTGTCGTGTTTATTTGGTATTACCGCTGCTTTTGTAAATACCCTACCAATCTTATTTATTAATAGTTCTGAGTTTTTATTAGGGCAATTTTTTGTTCTTTTAAGCTTATTATTATTTGGCTGGCGCTATTCGTTAGTTGTGTTTACTTTAAGCACCCTAGGCATATTTTATCGTTGGGGGCATGCTTGGCCTTCAATCGTTTTTGGTTTAGAAATACTATGGGTGTACTTTTTTTGTCTGCGCTATTCTAGGCCTTTATTTTTTAGAGGAATGCTGTTTTGGCTTGTAGTAGCAATGCCATTACTGTGGGGGTTTGGGCATTACTTTCTTAATATTAGCTTTTTACCTTTGGTTACTGCGCTTGCTAAATATTGTTTAAATGCCGCCATTTATTTATGCGTAATTGATTTATTTAGTTTCTTTTTTAATCGCCATTCTTGGTCTCGCCATTATGGTTCTTTGTATAAAATCCTTAATTATATTGTAACTTTGCTCGTTATTTTAGTGGTAGTGCTTACTTCAATTGTGCTTATTAATAACCATTACTCTAGGGTTGAATACGAAATAAACGCACAACTAAACGAAAAGTCCCAACAAATAGCGCAAAGCCTAGATTTATATTTAGAAAACCATCGCAAAGCAGTAATACTGACCGCACAAAATATTAGCGTAGGGCATAGCCCACAAAGTGCTATTGAGCTTTTAGGGAAGTTATATCCTGGGTTTATAACTGCTATAAGTACCGATGAACTTGCCAACGTAAATTACTTTTATCCCACAACGTCAAAAACACAGCAGTTAAAAGGTAAGGCTGTTGCTAATGTTGCTGATCGCGATTATTTTTACCAAGCAATTGATTCTCAAAATGGATTTATTTCTGGTATTTTTAAAGGGAGAGGGTTTGGACAGCAATCAATAGTGGCAATATCGGCCCCTGTTTATAATAACCAGCAATTTAAGGGGATAGTAGAAGGCTCATTGTTATTTGAAAACTTTAGTGATTTACAACCTACCTTATTTAAGCGCCAAGCCGACTTAATTATATTAGATAAAAGCAATCAGGTTGTATTTTCAACCTTAAATGACTTTAAGCAGATGCAAACCCTTAGCAAACAAGATGTAGTTGCGCTGCAAAGTCTTAAACAAACAAGCGCATTTACAGCAACAAACGCGCAGCAATATTACTCAAAAGACACTACATCGGCATTAAATCATTGGCGTATTTTCACATTAATGAATAAAAAGTATGCCAATAATGTTGCAGCCCAAGCGTGGGGGCAATCTCTGGTGTTGATCTTATTTATAATTGTACTAACCAGTGTTTTTATTACGCAGCTAAGTAAGTGGTTAGTAACGCCGATAATAAAGTTAACCGAGCAAATAGATAACTTCGAAACCGATGAACAAACAGTAGGGTTAGTTTCGCATACTAATACCTGGTACGAGGTTGAAAAGTTACAACAACAGTTTGCAAGTTTAGCCCTTAAGATGACTAATAACTTTAATAAGTTACGCACCGCAAACAGTAAAAATGAAGCGTTGAATAATCAGCTTAAAAACTTTAATTTAAAGCTTGAGCAACAAGTTAAAGATAAAACACAGGAGCTAATTAAAGCTGTAGGGATTGCTAATAAAGCAAATAAAACTAAGTCATTATTTTTGGCCAATATGAGTCACGAAATTCGCACTCCGCTTAATGGTATTTTGGGCATGACTCAGTTGCTAATAAAAAATTCTAAAATTGCTGCCGATGAACAAAATGAGCTGCAAATGATCCAACAAAGTGCCCATAACTTACTGCTTATTTTAAATGAGATACTCGACTTTTCTAAAATAGAAGCTAATGCGCTAAAGTTAGATGTGCAACCAACTGAAATTAAAAAACTAATACGCCAATTAGCCACTGTTTTTGATAACTCGGGATTAAGCGCTAACGTTACATTTAAGCTAACTATTGCTCCAGAATTACCGCCATTTATAGCGTTAGACTCACTACGCTTTTCTCAAGTTATCAACAATATACTCAGTAATGCGGGTAAATTTACTGACACTGGTTTAATTACTATGGATTGCTTTGCAGAGGATGATTGTTTGTTCATTAAAATTACCGATACTGGTATTGGTATTTCTGCGCTGCAACAACAAAATTTATTTATAGAATTTACACAAGCTGATGTTTCCACTACCCGAAAATATGGCGGCACTGGGCTTGGGCTAACAATTAGTAAACGATTAATTGAGCTGATGGGCGGCTCGCTTACCCTGCGCAGTGAAGAAGGGGTAGGAAGCTGTTTTAAAATAAAAATCCCACTCATTCTAAGCCAGGCTCCAGTTAAGGAGATAGCCGACAGTTCTGTTCCTGATTTAGCAGCAAAACGTATTTTAATCGTAGAAGATAATCCAATTAATCAAATAGTAATCACCAAAATGATGATTGCAACGGGATGCGAGATAAAAACGGCAAACGATGGCCTTGAAGCGTTACATTGCTTAGAAAGCTACCCCGCAGATTTGATTTTAATGGATTGCCAAATGCCCAATATGGATGGCTACCAATGCACACAAAAAATACGCCACATGCCAAATGATTGTAAAAACGTATTAATTTTAGCTATTACTGCCAATGCGTTTGCCGAAGATAAAGAAAAATGCTTAAACGCCGGTATGAATGACTTTATAGCCAAACCCATCAATAAAAATGAGTTGTATCAGTGTATTAATAACTTATTTAAGCCTAGTTGAACAATACTAACAGCGAGCAGAGTAGCTTTGTTTTGGTGTTCGTATTAGAGTGATCTAGTTACAAGCAGTTAACACTAAACAGGACAGTGGAGGAAGTATGAGCAAAATGAGTAATGTGGATGCTTTACGCAGTGTGTTATTAATTATTGATATACAAACGAAACTTGAGCCAGCCATAGCTGACTTTAGCGCTATTTTAAAGTGCTCATTACAGTTATCGCAAGCCAGCTTAGTGCACAAAATACCGACCCTTATTACAGAGCAATATAAAAAAGGTTTGGGCGCAACCAATCAAACCTTACAGGATGCTTTGCCACAAGCAGATTATTTTCATAAAACCCACTTTAGTGCCTGTGCAGAGCCCGGGTTTTTAGCGCAACTCGCTAAGTATACTCGCCCGCAAGTCGTGGTTATTGGTACCGAAGCGCATGTTTGTGTGTTGCAAACATGCTTAGATTTATTGCAGTACGGCTATGAGGTGATCATTGCAGTTGATGCGATAGGTTCACGTAACGACAACCACAAAATAATTGCTACTGAGCAACTACGCCAAGCTGGTGCGATCATTTCCAGTACCGAGAGCATTATTTTTCAATGGACCAAGCAAGCAGCAACACCTAACTTTAAAAAAATATTACCTATTATTAAATAGCCTTAACTCTGGATAATAAAGTTCTAACTAAAGTGCAGGTTAAATAGCCGGCTTTGCTTGTACATAAACTTATTAGCTTGTTGGGTAAATAACAATTCAATTAGGTCAATATATTTAAATAATGTAATTAACTCGTCTACTTTGTTAAGTTAAGTGTAATATTTCAGCATTTTTTTGCTTGTTAGGGGTAACCGATGAACTTTTTTAAACTTTAATACGTATTACCTCGCTTAATTTTATTAAAAAACTTAATTTAAGGCTACTATGTCTAGTGTTGCGCGTTTATTTACGGTTATTTTTAGCCTTTTATTTATAGAATCAATAGGTGTTGGTTTATATTTTGGCACATTGAGCGAAGCCTTTATTGTTGGCTTACCGCTTTGCTTATTACCAATTTGGCTATTAAAAACCCAACCTAATAATGCTTTAACGCCTCACGTAGTCGCTGCAGCCATTATGATGTTTTCTTTTTTACATATTCAACAAACCTATGGTTTGATTGAAGTGCATTTTGAAATATTTATTTTAATGGCGGTGTTAATTATGTTTGTGCAATGGCGTGTTTTTATAACTGCTATTGTGTTCGTTGCTGTACATCACTTATCGTTTTATTACCTACAAACTCAAAACACAGGTTTTTACGTGTTTGATCCAGATAGGCTTGCCTTTACAACAGTGCTAATACATGCAGGTTATGCCATTGTTGAAGTGTTTGTTGCAGGCTATATTGCTAAAACATTGCAGCGCGAACGTAGTGCCGGGCTATCGCTAAGCTCAGCGACAGAGCAAATAATGCAAGACCCTAATCATATTAAACTTTCTTTACGTGCTGATGATCAAAAAAGCCAAGCGGTAGCCGGCTTTAATACCTTATTAGAGTATTTGTCAGATGTAATTAAACAAGTAAAAACTCAATCAGAGTCATTAAAGGTAAGCTCACAAGAGCTGATCCAAGTCCACGATGAGTTAACCGAAGGTGCAGATCAGCGTACCCAACAAACCGACGATATTGCAAGTTCTGGTGCGCAAGTTGCTCATGGCTTTAAACTTGTTGAGCAAGAAAGTGAAGTATTAAAACACCAAGTAGATAATATTACTCAAGCAGCAACCAATGCCTTGCAAGAAGTGTCACAAACAGACAGTAAAAGCAGAGAGCTATTAACACTACTTAATCATACGGAAGAGCAAATAAATCATCTTGTTGGCGCAGGCGACGTAATATCGGGTTTACTTAATGAAATATCGGGAATAGCAGATCAAACTAACTTACTGGCTTTAAATGCCGCAATTGAAGCCGCTAGAGCCGGAGAGCATGGTCGTGGCTTTGCTGTTGTCGCATCAGAAGTGCGCTCACTTGCTACTAATAGCCAAGCAACTACGGCTAAAATAGCCGCTACCTTAAAAGACTTGGTTAGCAATAGCCGCACATCTACTCAGTCTATGAGCCAATGTGTTGATTTTGTAGTCGACTTAACAAAAATAAGCACCACGATGAAAGAAAACATTTCATCTATGAGTGAACAAATTAAAGCGGTATCAAGCAGTACTAGCTCAGTGGCTCAAGTAGTTGCCGAGCAAGCGGGTAATACGGCGCAAATAGCACTAAGCACAGACAAAATGCGCCAAAACCAATACCAAGACACAAAAATAGTTAAGCAGTTAACAGCTAAAGTACAGTTAATTGACGTAAGTATTGATGTATTAGAGCAAAGTATTGCAAAATTTAAGTAAGTCGAATTACTTTATTGTAGGGGTTGTTGCCGCGTGGTTTATACTGGTTGTGACTGGGCTGGTGTACTTTCAGCTTGGGCAACTAAAGCCGTTTGATGAATCGCAAATGCTAAAGCAACAAAATTGGTTTGAGCAATTTAAACAACAGTTAGTGGTTAGTAATACCGTGGCATCGCTTGTTATTATTACAGAGCAAAATTGCGGTTGTACTAAGCAAGCACAAGCGCACATTACGATGTTGCAAGCATTTGCAAAAAGTAAAGGGCTTGCCGTGCAAGAGTTGCAACTTACACAACAACTTAAGCAAGCCATTCCAGCAACCCCTGCTGCTGTAATTATTGATAAAAATGGGGACTTTGTTTATGCCGGGCCGCTATCCGAAGGACTAGCGTGCTCGCAAGGAAGCGGTTTTGTAGAAACTGTTATTAGTAACTTAACAGCTGGGTTTAATTCACAGTTATTAATTGCTGACACCAAAGGCTGCTATTGCGTTACGAGTACATAGCGCAAGCTTTTATTTATATAAACAACCAATTGCAAATGAGAGTGGTTAGCATTAACATGCGTGCACTGTATTATTGTTAGTTATCTCTTATGAAATTTACTTTTTTATCTATCGCAATCTCATCAATTATATTTAATTCTACCAGTGTATTTGCCGCCGAAGAAGCTGAACAATCAACAACAGCACCGCCCTCAACAATACCGCTCAATAGCGCAACGGCTCAGAATAATATTGAAAAAATAGAAGTAGTAGGCCGTGCTTTTTCGTTATATAGGCCAACCGAGTCAGCATTTGGTACCCGTACAGATACCCCCTTAGAAAAAATACCTCAATCGATTCAAATATTACCGCAAGCGTTAATTAGTGACCAAGCAGCACGTCAAATTACTGATTTATATAGTAACATTGCAGGCGTTAATGGCTTTAGCTATTCGGGCGTAACATTTAGAGGCTTTCGTCAAGACGAAATTTTATACGATGGTGTAAAAGGTGACCCTTTTAATGGTTTTGCCGTACCGCAGTTATTTAATATTGAGCAAGTAGCAGTGCTTAAAGGCCCAAGTGGCGCGGTTTATGGTAGTGGTAATCCAGGTGGCATTATTAACTACATGACTAAAAAACCACAATATATTGCTAAAACTACAGTAGAACTAGAGCTTGGCAATGATGACTTTTTTAGTGGTGCTTTTGAATCTACAGGCAGTGTAAACAACGAGCAAACACAAGCCTACAGAGTGGGCGTGTATAAAGAAAGCCAAAATCCGTTTAGGTATAACACCGGCGAAGACAACACCATTATCGATTTAGGTTATCGCTTTGACTTTGATAATGCGTCAAATTTAGTGCTGCAATACACTAATATAGATCAAGACTTAGCAGGAGCCCGTTTACGTGGCGTACCTGTAGATGATAACGGCGACTTTATTGCTAATCGTGAGTGGAACCATAACGAAGCAAGCGATTATCAAAAAGTGTCAGCTGATGTGTATCAGGCAACCTATAAAAATGAGTTAAATGATATATTTAGTACAGATGTAACAGCGCGTTACTTTACTAATACCGAACAGCAAAACTATCACGAACCGCGGGGCTTGTTAGATACCGATAATGACGGTGTAGTTGATTGGAGTGAACGTGAATTTAGAGATCAAGCGCGCGAAAACCAAGGCTTGAGTTTAACTGCTAATTTAATAGCACAAACAACGATTGCGAATATGGAGCATGTGTTTTTAGTAGGCGCAGATTATTATGCTGCTAAATTTGATGCTATATACCGCACCGCCAAACAAGCAAGTAAAGGCGGACCAGTACCTGGACTATCGTTAATCAATCCGCAATATGGTTTAACATCGGGCGCCGATTACGACTTACAAAGTATAACCCCACGATTTGTTAGTACTGAATCTAAAAGGCTCGGGGTTTATTTGCAAGATCAACTAGATATTACCGAAAAGTGGAATATAACAGCGGGGCTACGCTACGATCACTTTGAAGATACTGATCAGATCAGCAATACTGAGTTTTCAGATAGTGATGTTACGGTGCGTATTGGCACCAGTTATAATATTAACGATACGTTTTTTCCATATGCGCTTTATGGTACAGGCTTTTTGCCGCAAGATGCGGCAAGCCAATCTGAGTTAGTAGGTGGGCCATTCTCCCCAGAAAATAGCTATATTACAGAGTTAGGCTTGCGCACTAAATTATTTGATGACTCCTTGGCGATTAATATCGCGACCTATCAAATTGTGCGTAAAAATATTTTGCAAACAAGCTTGCTACAAAATGATTCGGGTATTGACCAGCTAGAATCGCTAGGTGAAGTGCAAAGCGATGGCTTTGAGCTAGAGGTGGTTGGCGACATAACCGATAGCTGGGTAGTAACGGCCAGTTACGCGTATAACGATACCCGTATAAACGAGCAAAGCGAAGGCTTTTCAGCGCAAGCTGCTGGTTCTGATAAGTTTGCCAATGCCCCCCAAAATACTGCAGGCATATGGACTCGCTATGACCTACCCAGCATTAACTCATCTATTGCTGCTGGCCTTGATTATGTTGAGCAGCAAGTAAGTTTAGATGGCACCCATGTAAAGCCTTATACCATTTATAATATGGCCTGGAAAACTCAGTTAGAAAACTGGACGTGGCAAGTATCAATTAAAAATGTGTTTGATAAAGAGTACGCATCAAGCGGCTTTATTAATCGCACTGGGCATTTTCCGGGTGAGCCAAGACGTGTTTACTTATCTGCTAAATATCAGTTTTAATACTTAAGCTGATGTAAAATTAAAAGCCCCCGCTTATGGATAATGAGCGGGGGGCTTTTAATAATAAAGGTGTTGAGCCTAAATAGTTGTTAAGCCATATAGCCCTAACAGCACAAAAACACTGGCTGCAATTATTCGCACTTTATTTAAAGGAATACGTTTTAGTAGCGCATTACCTGCATAAATAACCGGTACGTTGGCAATTAACATACCCACAGTTGTACCAATAGTAACCCACAATACTGATTGATATTGTGCGCCAAGTAGCACAGTGGCTATTTGTGTTTTATCGCCAATTTCAGCAATAAAAAAGAATACAAAAGCGACTAAAAATGCGCCATAGCGATCGTATTTATGGTTCACGGCTTCATCTTTATCAGGAATAAGCAGCCAAAGGCCAACCACAATAAAACTAATATTCACAACCCAAGGTAGGTACTCAATAGCAAAATTACCACTAAGCCAATCTCCAAACCAAGCAGATAAGCCATGATTAATAATAGTTGCGACTAATACACCTAAAATGAGTGCAATTTTATTATGAAAACGAGCAGCGAGCAGTAACGATAAAAGCTGAGTTTTATCGCCTATTTCCGCAAGGGCAACAGTGACGGTTGAGGTTAAAAAAACTTCCATTATTGATTCTTACAGGCGGGAATACTAAACCAAGGCAAATAGCTATCTCCCGCCTTGAGGATAGTTATCTACCTAGGTCTCGCCGATAATGCTTGCTACAACATTACAAACTTACCACGCACGTGAGGTGCAATTATGTTGATAAGTTTACTTGTGACACCAATAATATTAAAGCGCGGTTATTGTAGCGATTACAACGCTATAATTACTCACTTTTCCAACACGATTGATATTACTAAGCGGGCTACTCCCCTAAGAGACGCGCATTATTCCACAAACCTTTTAGATAGTAAATCTTGAACCATAGATTAAGCGCTATAAGTAATTAAAACCACGGCAAGATCATTATAAATTGAACTTATAGAGCAAGTAGTGATCAGATCAAGGCATAATAATTACTTGGTCGCATAAATATGAGCACTACTTTTCTGAAACATTTTAATTCAATTACAGATCCTCGCATTGAACGTTGTAAAAAGCATGAACTTATCGATATTCTTCTCCTTGCTATTAGCGCTGTGCTCTCTGGTGCAGAAGGATGGGAAGATATTGAAGACTTTGGGCACCTAAAACTTGATTGGTTAAAAAAATACGGCACGTTCAACGCAGGAATTCCAAAACATGACACGATTGCGCGCGTCATGTGTCGGTTAAAAGCAAATGAAATAGAAAGGGCATTTCAATCTTGGATATCATCACTGATTGAAACCACAGGTGCAGATATCATCGCTATTGATGGCAAAACCGCACGGCGTTCATTTACCACAAAAGACAGAAAAAGTGCCTTACACACGGTCAGTGCATGGAGTTGCCAACACCAGTTAGTGCTTGGACAGACGGCTGTTGATAATAAAACAAATGAAATCACCGCGATACCAGAATTACTCACCCTGCTCGATATTGAAAACAGTATCATTACGTTAGATGCGATGGGATGCCAACAAGAAATAGCAAAACAAATCATCCAACAAAAAGCAGATTATATTCTTGCACTTAA
>NZ_JACJDO010000051.1:0-22848 GCF_014163535.1 Pseudoalteromonas sp. SR45-4 | reverse complement strand
AGGTTCTAGGTTCTAGGTTCTAGCGAAGTTTATGATAACTGAATAGTTAATACAAACCTTTATATATTTTTTGCATCGGGTTTAATAAAACTACTCGCGGCAATGGCAAATAAGCAATAACCGGTAAAATACCAAAAGCCATTCCCCAGTTCGGCGTGCATTTTAATTAGCCCACCGGTTTCACCCTCGGCATTGCCTGCAAGGTAAGTAACAATAAGTGCAATAACAAACACATCTACCATACTCCACTTACTCAAAGCGCAAATAGTTACTCCCAGATTTTGCTTAAACTTACTCGCTGGCAATAAGCAAAAGACTAATTGCATTAGTAACTTAATAGTCGGTATTACAATTGAAAAAAAAGCCACCAACACCGCCACTAAATAATTTTTATTATGAGCCAGTTCGTTAACCGTTCCCCAAATGCTGCGTGTTTTTTGATAAGCACTTATCTCACCTTCAAGCTTATCTAACCCAAACATGCTTGATGCCATCATCAGCATGTTTCGAGTGTTGCGGTCGCCTTCATCGGCAATCATCTCAATGCCTGTTTGCGCTAATTTAGACTTATCTATTTTCCCCTCTAGGGATAATACAGGCTGGGTAACACCGGGAAGCAATAAAGCTAAAGCAATTAAAATACTAACTATAGGGAGAAGTAAGCGCATAACATATCAAAAAAATAAACCATCATGCGCTTATCATACGCAAACTTAAACGCTGCGTCTTGCTCAATGCTAAACCGAGTTTGCTGTATTTAACTATTGTAATTTGCAGTTACAAACAAGATATAACCATACTTTTTATATGGATATGCGCTAATCCTTAGTGCAAATGTACACAAAGAGCCCAGATGGAGGTATAATAACCACATAATATTTTTGTAAAAACAGCATAAGAGCCTCCTATATGAGCATTGAACAAGCCTTAGTAGAACGTAGTAATAACCAATGTGAATTATGTGCAGCAACAGATACTTTATCTGTGTACGAAGTTCCGCCAGTTAAAGAAGCCCACTCAGATAAATGCATTTACACTTGCCAAGTATGTAAAGATCAAATTGAAGACACCGCTGAGCTAACCCCTACCCATTGGCATTGTTTAAACGACAGCATGTGGAGTCAAACTCCTGCAGTTCAAGTAGTTGCTTATCGTATGTTGAGCCGCTTAGCTGCCGACAATGGCTGGGCACAAGACGCCCTAGACATGATTTACTTAGAAGAAGATACATTAGCATGGGCTCAACAAGTACTTGCTGAAGATGACGACCTAAAGCATCTTGATAGCAATGGCGTAGTACTTAAAGCCGGTGATACCGTAACGCTAATTAAAGATTTAGATGTAAAAGGCAGCAGCCTAACCGCTAAACGCGGTACTGCAGTACGTAATATTGGCTTAACCAGTAACCCTGAACATATTGAAGGGCGTGTTGATGGTCAACGTATTGTAATTCTGACCAAGTTTGTTAAAAAGTAAAAACATTTATTTAGGGCGCATAAGCGCCCTTTTTTACGCGTTGTAACAATCACTAAGCCAAACTTTTACTCCTCAATTAAGCCTTGATTAAGTAACTAAGCACTATCTTCATTTAAAATCATCTAATTTAGTATTAAAGGAACAACGATGTTTAAACGTAAGCCAAGTTCAATTTTAAAATCGGTAGCAGGGATCAGCTTCTTAGCCAGTGGCGCATTGGTATTATCTGGATGTGATGATGCAAAGAACACTGCACAGGCAACACAGGCAGAGTCAACAGCAACGCTAACAACTGAAGTTAGTTACCTTGATCGCAGCATGTTGGCGCCTAATTCACAGCTAACAGTAACACTTGCCGATGTATCTAAAATGGATATTAAAGCAACCGTTATTAGCCAGCAGGTTATTGATTTAAATGGTGGTCCTCCTTATACAGTAGAGCTTGCCTACGACACTAACAAAATTAATAAAGCACTTAGCTACAGCGTTAGTGCACGTATTGAAAATAATGGTGAGCTACTCTACACCAGCACAAGCAACAACAACCCATTCGCAGCAGATGCACAAACCAGCCCGTACAAAATTGTGGTTACAAAAGTAGATCAAAAACCAGATGTTGATTTAGCAAATACATATTGGAAAGCAATCACTTTAGCTGGCGATAATGTTACGGTTACAACAAAAGAACCTTTCATTCAATTTAGTAATGATGGCAAAGTGCATGGGTTTTTAGGCTGCAATAACTTTAACGGTGGTTATGAAGTTAATGAGCAAACGGTGACTTTTGATCACATAGCGGCAACGCAAAAAATGTGTCATGAAAACATGGATCAAGAAGCTGCAATGTCTAGCATGCTAAGTAAAGCTGCGCAGTGGCAAGTTAATGGCGAATCGTTGAGCTTAAAAGATGAAAAAGGTGAGCCACTAGCTACCTTTAAAGCTGTTTACTTTAACTAAAATAACTGCAGTAATAATTAAAATGCCCAGTTTAACTGGGCATTTTGCTATGTGGGTTACTCTGCGACTAACTGCTCGCTGCGATAAAAACCACTTGATTCACTCAATATACTCACCAGCTCTGGCAACACCTCGTCCATAACCTGTTTTAATTTCCACGGTGGATTAATTACTATCATCCCCGAGGCAGTCATGCCATGCACGTCGGTATCGGCTTTGGTAGCTAGCTCAAATAATTGAATATTACGCATGCCAGAGTCAATTAGGTCTTGCTCCATGTTGTCAATGCGGCTACGGTCAACAACAGGATACCAAATCATGTATGTGCCTGTAGCAAAGCGCTGATACGCTTGCATCAACGTAGTAATAACAGTGTCGTAATCGTCTTTGACTTCATAAGGTGGGTCTATTAACACGCAGGCTCTGCGCGATGCAGGGGGTAATAAGCCAACCAAACCAGCAAAACCATTTTCGCCACGTACTCGAATCGAACGCTTCCCTTGCATGTTCTCCTCTAGTAATAACAAATCACGTGGGTGCAGCTCAAAAAACCAGCCTTTATCTTGGCGGCGTAAAAAGTGTTCCGCAATTTTTGGCGAACCCGGATAAAACTCTAAACCGGCTGTTTGGTTAAACGATTTGATCAGTGCAATGTAGTCATTTAAAGCTGAGTGTTTGCTAGTGTGTTGCCACAGTTTTTCAATGCCGTCTTGATACTCTTGTGTTTTTTGTGCATCGGCCGCTGCTAATTCGAAAAAGCCCGCACCCGAATGAGTGTCTATATAATCCAGTGGCTTATCTTTTAAAGTTTGGTAACCTAACACTTGTGCTAACACTAAATGTTTAAGTACATCGGCAGGGTTTCCGGCATGAAATGAGTGTCTGTAACTAAGCATTATTTATTTTCGCCATACGCTATTTAATAAAAACAGTGAACCATAAGCACTGTACTTTGACAACCTATCCCCTGATAAGCGGCCATTAAAATGAACCATTTCTGAATGAAAAAGCCAATACACTGAATTATCCCTTAACAGAGAATAAAAATCAGCTAAAACCAGCGTAAATGCTGGTAAATAAACAAACTTTGCTTTACATTTGCATTACCTTAATTACAGTTATATGAGCGCCTTTATGAATAACAACACTCTTCAACAACTCGAACAACTGATCGACCAATTAATTCAGCGTAATAATCAATTACAAGCTGATGTATCTAATTTAAAAGAACAAAATAGTAAACTCGCTGACGACAACGAGCTTTTGCAATTAGAAGCCCTTGAAAACGAAGAAAAGCAAAAAGATGCCAGCACTACTTTATCTGGCCTGCTTGATAAGTTACAAAGCGCACAACAGGCTAGCTAATGTCTGAGCTGCAAAACCAGCGAGTCACTGTTGAATTGCTTGGTAAAGAGCAGCAATTTGCTTGCCCACCTGGGCAAGAAGAGGCACTTAAAGCGGCAGCTAAAAATCTCAATGATTTGGTTGAGCAAATGAAACAACGCTCTACTGTTAAAAATGAGCAAAATGCCCTACTTATGGCAGCCTTAAATTTAAGCCACGAATTGCTAGAAGCAAAGACTATAAAAGCTGTTGATCTGCAACACCAAGATCAACTCATTGATAAGTTGAGTCAGCACTTATCAAATGACTCTAAACATAATAAATAAAAGCGCCTAGAGCGCTTTTATTTATTACGCAGCTTTTAAACCATAATAGAGAGCGTTATATGAAGTCAGCCCTGCGTTTATTTAAATTAAGTAAGTACCTACTACTGCTTAACTCTTTTTATTTTGCAGCCAATGCTAACGCCGATGTTACGTGGGAGAAAATAAGTCCCAATATTCAATTTTTAAAACAACAGCATAAACTACGTTTTTACGACTCAAACCAAGTATTAATTGAAGGTAGTAAATGCGCACTGTTAGTAGATACCAGCGGCAACTTTGCTGCAGTAGAACAACTTGCTAGCGATTTAAAAAAGCACTTAACAACACCTTTGTGTTACTTAGTGGCCACTCATTTCCATGACGATCATTTGCTGGGGATGGCTGTAATGCAGCACTTTTACCCCGATGCGCAATTAATTACCCATCAGCAAGTAAAAACTGACTTTGCCCTTTATCAGCAAGCATTTAACGATAAGCTAGAAGGATTCGAAAAAAGCATTGAGCTTAGCTACCAACGCTTAGCAACACTCCCCGAAAATGAGCAAGCGCAGTGGCGTACAAAGTTAGAACGCGCTAAACAGCGCCTATTCCGCTGGCAAAAATATCAACTCAATGCACCTGAAATAAGCATAAACACCAATAAAACATTAGACTTAGGCAATTTTGAAATTACTTTAAACGCCCACCAAGCACATACCAATGGCGATTTAACCATTACAACTAACAGTGGCAGCACTTTGATTGGTGGAGATATTGTTGACTGGCTTCCCTACCCTGGCCACGGCGAGCTAAGCAGCTGGCGCGCACTGCTACAACAATATATTAATGACTCAGTGCTAAAAACTATAATTCCTGGTCATGGTGAACTAACTAATAAGTCGCAACTGCAGCAGTCGCACGCATTTTTAACCGCCATTACAGAGCATGTAGCTAATAATAGTGGGCAAACAATAGAGCAGTTAATGCTGTCATTTCCTGATGTCGCGATTAAACCCTACATGCAAGAGTCGCTTAATGCCAAGTCGAGTAATTTATTTTTACAAGCAGGATTAATTCGCGCGATAAACGCAAAATAACTCAACACAACGGACTGTGTTAAAATAGTAAAAGGATTTTAATAGAAGTGAATGTTATGCGCAGTTTGGTTTTAGCTTGTTTAGGTGTTTTTTTATTTGGCTGTGAAACCACCAAGCCAGAGCCTATAGAAGCACCGCAAATATTTACTCACTTTAAGCCAAGTTACAGCGCCCCTAGTGAATTAAAAACACCGCAAAGCACAAAAACTAACTTACACATAACGCCGCCTAAAAACACAAAAAATAAAATAATAAAGCCACCAGCTAAAACAACTGACTTATGGCAGTATATCGCTAATAATCTGCATTTTCCTATTGAGCAAAATAAAGCGCTAAAAAAGCGTATTAACTGGTATTTGCAGCAACCCGATTACCTGCAAGTTATGAGCAAACGAGCTGCTCCGTATTTATACCATATTGTAAAAAAAGTAGAGCAACAGCAACTACCAATAGAGTTAGCCCTACTGCCTTTTGTAGAGAGCGGATTTAGACCCACTGCACACTCATCGCAGCAAGCCGTTGGCGTATGGCAACTGGTAGGAGCAACTGCACATCATTTTGGGGTTAAGTCGGATCAATGGTATGACGGCCGCCAAGATGTACTTGCCGCCACCGACGCAGCCCTGGCGTATTTAAGTTACTTATATAAACGCTTTGATGGCAATTGGCTGCACGCTCTCGCCGCTTATAATAGCGGTGAAGGGCGAGTTAAACGCGCGATTAAACAAAATAAAAAGCACGGTAAAAGCACTGATTACTGGTCGCTAAAATTACCTCAAGAAACCGCCGATTATGTACCCAAGTTACTGGCACTAAGCTACTTAGTTAAACATCCGCAACAAGGTTTTAAACGCCCAAAGCTCGCTTACAAAGCATTGACCACCCATATGAATGTAGGCCAACAATTTGATTTTTCAATCATTGCCAAACTCTCTGGAGTAGGCTCTAAGCAGCTACATGCACTTAATCAAGGGTATTTAAAAAATCAAAGTTCACCCAATGGTCCGCATACGTTATTACTGCCAATTGAGCAGCAGGCACTATTAAACAGCTCGTTTTTTAAAACTAACTTTGCTGGAGAGTACATAGTTAAACAAAACGATACGCTTTACAGTATTGCTAGGCGCTTTGGCATGCCTTTAAGTGCCTTAAAGCAACTTAATAATAAACAAAACAACTTAATTGGCATTGGTGAAAAATTACTTGTTGGCCAGCCCAAAACACTTCCGGAATCATTGACTGTTGATTATAAAATTAGCCCCTACCTTGAGCATCAAGAAGTGGTAATTGCAACACTCGAAATAGACTATGAAGTGCAACCAGGCGATACCTTGTGGAGCATTAGTCAGCTTTACAATGTGCCGCACAGTGACCTAGCTAAATGGAATAAACTGTCAGCGTCGAGTATGCTCAAACCAGGTATTCAATTAGTGTTATTTATTCCTCAGGCCGAAAAGCCTCAAGTAACAACTATTAAAAAAGATTTACTGTTAGATCTACAAAAAACATTAAATCAGCCACGTTAAGTTTCTAAAAAAACATATTTCGCGTAAAATTACGCTCTAACTAATACAGTCAAAATTTAAAGAGATAAGCATGCAAATTAGTAAAAATTCAGCCGTTGAATTTCATTACACCCTTAGCGAAGCCGGTGAGCAAATAGAAACCAGCACTAACGAAGCGCCTCTTACTTATATTCATGGCAGCGAAGGCATGCTTCCTGGTTTAGAAAATGCGCTGGAAGGCAAAGCCGCTGGCGAAAAATTTAGCGTTACATTAGCGCCAAGCGAGTCATACGGCGAACGTGTTGATAACTTAGTACAACGCATTCCGTTAAAGCATTTACAAACACAAAGCAAAGTTAAAGTATGGAAACCAGGCATGACCGCAATGGTAAGCTCGGATCAAGGTCGTCATCAGGTAACTATTATTAAAGTAGGCCGTTTTAATGCCGATTGTGATTTAAATCATCCATTTGCAGGTAAAACACTGACTTTTGATGTTGAAGTAGTGTCGGTACGTGAAGCCACCAGCGAAGAAGTATCGCATGGCCATGTGCATGCAGCAGGCGGATGTGGTCACTCTCACTAATTAAAAAGTAATAACAAATAAAGGAGCAAGTATGTCAAAAGTGGCTATTGTTACCGGCGGCACCAAAGGTATTGGTTTAGCGGTAGTACAACGCTTACTAGCAAGCGGCTATGAAGTACATAACCTTGATATAACACCAAGTAACTTTGGTGAGTTTCATCATTGTGATGTAAGCGATGTCACTGTTGTACGTCGTTGTATTAATGCCATAGTTGGGCAAACGCAGCGCATTGATGTACTTGTTTCTAATGCAGGAAAACATTTAAGCGCCAACATAGAGAGTACCGATGAGCAAACTCTCGATGCACTATTTGCGCTTAATGTAAAAGGCGCGTATGCGGCAGTGCAAAGTGTATTACCAATAATGAAAACCCAAAACAACGGTGCTATTGTGCTTATAGCCTCAGATCAGGCAATTATAGGTAAACAAAATTCATTTGCTTATAACCTGACTAAACACGCCCTTGCTTCTATGGCAAAAACCACCGCGCTTGATTACGCGAGTTTTAATATTAGGGCTAATGCCGTGTGCCCTGGCACTATAGAAACACCGTTATTTCATAACGCCATAGACGCTTACTGTAAAAACAGTGGTGCCAATAAAGCACAAACAGTAGCCGAAGAGGCGGCATTGCAGCCACTTAACCGTTTAGGCCAAGCTGATGAAGTAGCCGCTTTAGTGAATTTTTTAGTCAGCGATGATGCAAGCTTTATCACCGGTAGCTTGCAAAGTATTGACGGTGGTTATACAGCGCAATGAGTAGTGCTATTATTGACCCCCATGTGCATTTTTTTAATCTACTTGAGGGGCAATATACTTGGTTACAAGGCGCTAACCCGCCGCCATGGCCTAACTTAGACAAAATAAAGCAGCCGATCAGTGCTGCGCAATTAATGCAAGATTGCGACTTTAAACTTGCAGGCTTAGTGCATATTGAAGCGGGGTTTGATAACAGCGCACCTATAAACGAGCTTAACTGGCTCACCAAGCACTTGGCTGGCATTACTTACAAAGCCGTTAGTTTTGCCCAGATTGATCAAAGCAATCAGCTATTTAGCCATGCGCTCAGTAACCTTTCCCATCCAAGCTTAGCGGGCATTAGAGATATTACCCAAGGTCATGACGCCAAACGTTTGCTCAGCAGTAATTGCTACAATAACTTTGAAACGTTACAGCAGTTAAAATTACATTTTGAAGCCCAGTTTGAGCTTGAAAACCATATTATAGTTAAGCAAATTGCTCAATACGCCAAACAGTTTCCACAGTTACAAATTATACTTAATCACGCAGGTTTACCCCACAATATGCCAGCGTGGCAGCAAGGCATTAAATTACTCGCCAAGTACCATAACATTGCAATTAAGTTTTCGGGATTTGAGTTACTTAAGCTCAATAGCGGGCAGCAAGCACAGTGCTTTAATATTATTTTGCAACACTTTGGCGAACAAAGAATAATGTTTGCGAGTAACTTCCCCGTTTGCCAAATCAATACCCAATATAACGACTTATGGCAGGCACACTTTAACTTATGTAGTAACCAAGCGCTTTGGCAGCAATTAAGCTATAAAAACGCTAAACACTGCTATCAACTCTAAATAAAAGCCGCTATATTTAAATTAATCGTTTAAAAATAGAGCTTCTTATATGCACTCTAAAATTCGTTACAAAAAAACAACAACACTCGCCTCCTTAGCACTGCTTAGCATTTTATCTGGATGTGGCGGCGGCAGCGATAGCGAGGGTCTTACTCCTAATGGCAATGCCAATAGCTGGAGCGCAGGGGTATTTGCCAGTGCCAGCCAATTTAAAGGACAATGCCAAGCAAGTAATGAAAAAAACTGGCTGCGTTCGTGGAGTAACGAAACCTACCTTTGGTACGATGAGATAATAGATACCGATCCAGCGCTTACAAGCGGCGTAGTTGCTTATTTTGATACCTTAAAAACCAATGAACTGACCGATTCAGGCGCTAAAAAAGATAACTACCACTTTAACTTACCTACCGATGAGTGGCAGCGCCAAAGTCAATCAGGGGTAACCTATGGCTATGGCTTTAATATAAAAATACTTGCTAGCAGCGCGCCACGCCAAGCCGTTATTAGCTATACCGAGCCAAATACACCTGCGAGTAATCAAAACCTTGCTCGTGGCTTTGAACTTGTTGCAGTAGATGGCATTGATTTTGTAAATACGACTTCCAGCAGTGAAGTTGCTCTTATTAGTGCAAGTTTGTTTCCTGAGCAAACAGGTAAAACGACCGAGTTTGTATTTAAAGACATAAATACTAACCAAAACCGTACCGTAACACTCACCTCGCAAAATATTACCTCGCAACCGGTAGTCAATGTGCGTACCGACTTAGCCGATGGCGATGTGGGTTATTTTCAGTTTAATAGCCATAATGCGATTGCTGAAGATCAGCTCTACAATGCATTTAACCAATTTGCAGCAAGTAATATTAAAGACTTAGTGATTGACGTACGCTATAACGGCGGCGGCTTTTTACAAATGGCCAGCCAAGTAGCCTATATGATTGCGGGCCGCGCGAACACCCAAGGAAAAGTGTTTGAGCGTACTGTTTTTAACGATAAAAATCCAAATACCAACCCGGTAACTGGGCAAACACTTAGCCCAATGCCGTTTACTAATCAGTTTGTGGGATTTGCTGATAACCCTGCAACTGTGCCCGGTAGCGCACTGCCAACATTAAACCTAAACCGCGTATTTGTTCTCACGACTAGCAGCACCTGTTCAGCAAGCGAAGCCATTATTAATGGTCTGCGCGGCGCCGACATTGAAGTGATCCAGATAGGCTCTGGTACCTGTGGCAAGCCTTATGGCTTTTATCCTACCGATAACTGCGCAACCACCTATTTTACCATTCAGTTTAGCGGTATAAATAATAAAGGTTTTGGCGAGTATGCTGATGGCTTTGCGCCAAAAAACACTATTGATAACGCTTTTCAACCCGTATTATTAAATGGTTGTGCGCTTGCCGATGACTTTTCTCAGCCATTAGGTAATGCCAATGAAGCACTGCTTAAAACAGCGCTTAACTATCGAAATACCGGTAGCTGCCCTGCGCCAAGCTCCATAAACAGTAAACAAGGTTTTGCACCTGCTATTACAACTGATTCGCCTGAAGTAAAAGATACGCGAATTCAAACCTTGCTTGAGCAAAATACTATTCTTAGCGATAACATGAGATAAACCATGAAAGTACGCCGACTTACAGTAATCGCATTTATAACAACCGCACTCAGCGGCTGCTTAGCACAAAGCGCTGAGCCAACTCCTAAGCTGCAGCATGCGCTATTAGTAACACCTAATAGCATAGCAGTAGCTAATGCTATTGCCAGCTTACTGCATAGCTCACAAGTGCAATTAGCCGATGATGTATTTACTACTAACAGTACTGTGACGCTCGATAAACTCAACCATAAAGACTCCATGGGTAATCCTATTATGGGTAAGCAGCTTAATATGCCCGACCAGTTTGAGTTAATGATTAAAGGCAAGCAATGCTTTGTTCGCCATATTGATAGCAAAGCAACGCAGCAGTTAAAAGGCGTGCAGTGTAAAATTAATCAGCTATAACAATAACGCCAAATAGCAAAAGCCGCGTAGTGAGCTATCACTACGCGGCTTTTTAATCTGTATGCTAAAACTATTTAATTTCTACACGCTGCGAGCGCATTACAATCTCATCGTTTAATTCAATACCAATACCTGGCTCTTCCGACACTTGAAAAAAGCCATTTTTAGGTTGAGGATCTTGCAGACACAACTCACGGTTCCATTTTTTAATCGCATAAGTATGATGCTCATGAATTAAAAAGTTAGGAATGGCTGTTTCTAAATGCAGTGAAGCTGCAGTCGCTACTGGCCCGCCGCATACATGCGCTTGAATGCGCACATCAAAAATATCGGCGTAGTCACACACTTTTTTCGTTTCGGTAAAACCACCACATAAACCAATATCGGGTTGCAATACATTAATACTTTGATCTTCTAAGTATGGGCGTACACCCCAGCGGTTATACAAGCGTTCACCACCAGCAATTGGCACGGCCACTTTATCAGCCACTTTGGCATGCAATGAATGGTTTAAATAGTTAACGGGTTCTTCAAAAAACATGCAATCGAATTCTTTCGCTATTTCGCCCAATTGAATTGCCGAAGTCACCCCTGGTAAGCTATGGCATTCAAAAATAATATCAACTTCGTCGCCTACCGCTTCACGAATCGCTTGCATACGCGCACGGTACAACTTCATTTCAGCGCGGGAAATAATATTAGTGCGATCGTAGTAAGTATTGCCGTCTTTATCGTACTGAATTGGGTCTACTTTGACTGCATCGTAACCCTCGGCAACCGCTTTTAAAGCCGCTTCGGCGTATTCTTGTGGCTGCACTAATGCTTTAAACTCGCTATCCCAGTCAAACTGTAGTTGCGATGCATAAGTGCGTAATTTATCGTTAACCTTACCACCAAGTAGTTGATACACAGGTACACCCAGTGCTTTACCTTTAATATCCCACAGAGCAGTATCAATCGCACTCATTGCAGCATATACAACAGGCCCACCACCTAAACCCCAAAAGCTTTCACGTAACATACGCGACCAAAGCTTTTCGGTTTGAAATGGGTCGTGGCCAATTAAAAATGCATCGGCCATTTCTTTGATCATAGCGGCAGCAGCGCTGTGGCCTAAATCGTATGCAAGGCCCGCTTCACCCACACCACTAATGCCTTCATCAGTATGAATACGTACAAATACTGGAGTCCAAGCAGGACGATCTGGGCAATGAATATCAAACACTTCAACGCGATTTACTTTCATGAATATTCCTTATTAACCTTTAAATGGTTATTTTGCAAAACTAGGATCAAGTCGGTACGCTTTGCGCAGCATAGCTGGCCACGCTAACTGCCCGCCAGTACTACCACTGTGCACTACATTTGCTTGATTATAAATATTGTCGATTATAGGCTGCGGGACGCTAATAGCCTGCTGCGAACTGGCTTGAATAGCGAGCTGTATTTCACAGGCGCGCTGTAAATCATAAAAGCGCATAAAAGCATCGCCCACCGTTGGCCCCACTGTTAAGCCACCGTGGTTAACTAACAACATATGGTTAGTATTGCCTAAATCATCTTGTAAGCGTTTTCGTTCATCATCGTTAACCGCTAACCCTTCGTAACCATGATACGAAAGCGACGGCAAAGAGAACATGGAATACTGACTTAGTGGCAATAAGCCATTTTTTTGTGTAGCAACAGCTATGGTTTCTTTCGTGTGTAAATGAATCACACAATGCGCATCGTCGCGTACTTCATGAATTGCGCTATGAATAGTAAAGCCAGCTGGATTAATATTAAATGGCGTGTCGTCAATAATATTGCCGCTTAAATCTACTTTAACTAAGTTAGAAGCGCTGATTTCATCAAAGGTTAAACCAAAGGCGTTCACTAAGTAATGATCACTGCCCGGTATCCGCGCCGATAAATGCGTGTAAATTAAATCGCCCCAACGAAAATGATCCACCAACCTATAACAGGCTGCTAGATCAACTCGTAGCTGCCATTCTTGTGCTGATACTTTATTTTTTAAATCGAGCTGGGGTAAATCAAACATAATAAGCCTTTAAATACACATAAGATCAATTGCGCAATAGATGTTTAGAAGTCTAAATTAGTATTTAGGTTATAGCAATCAGGAAATAAAACAGCCACACTAGGTGTGGCTGTTTTTTAATAAAAATAATTAACTGCGTTTATTATTTTACGTTTGCAAGGTAATCAGCAATTGCAGCAAACTCTTCATCTGTTACGGTTGCTACCATAGCTTTCATAGCCATAGACATACCATTACTGCGCGCACCTGATTTAATGTCTTTCATTTGTGCAACTAAATAGTCTTTATTTTGACCATTTAATTTAGGGTACATGCCCATAATAGGTGCCTTACCTTCTGCGCCGTGACACGTTTGGCAGTTTTTAGCAGTGTAAAGTGCAGCACCATCTGCAGCAGCTGCATTAAATGACAAGCTTGCGGCTAAACTAATACCCGCGCCTAATAAAAGTGTTTTAATTTTGCTCATTGTATTTACTCTTCTTTTTTTGACGGTTAAAAAACTGTTCTGGTGATTGTAGTCAACAACACTATAAAAAGCATACGTAACTAATAGCATTTGACGATCAATCAGAACAAATACATGTACAGCTCATTTAAGTTAACTTTAGCAAAAATTAAATGAGTCTACACTTAACTAAAATTTACCACGTTAAATCATCTGGTATTTCAAAATCGGCGTATGGATCGTCTTCATCTTTTACTTTGCTTTCTGGCTCAACATGAAAAACAATATAATGTTCATCTACTTCAGCTACTTTACGTGCCGGTTCGTCTTCTAATACGTAAAATCGGCCTTCGAGCACACAAATAGCTAAGCGACCACCCGATAACGCTTTTTGCGTTCTTTCGTTTACTTCAATGCTCTTTACTTTGTTTTCGTAAGTAAAGTTAAAAGTACGCTCACCACGTATTGCTTCTTGGTTATGGTGTTCTAAAATTTGTTTAACACGGGCACTTTGCTCGCGCTGCTTTAAACTACCTTGGCGTGCCTGGTTAAGCTCTTCTGCTTTTTGTTGCTGCTCAAGTTTTGTTTGTTGAATATGCTTTTGTAAATCGCTAGGGTTACTGGTTGCACCCTTTTTTTGCTTTTTTTGCTGCTTACGCTTTTCTGATTTAGCAACTTTAGCTTTATGCGATGTTGTTAATCCTGCTTGGAGCAATTGCTCTTGAAGTGACCCCATGGCTCTATTCCACTAAAAACTAATATTAAGACTATTTTAATCACCAATGCCGGCAAATAACAGCGCTATCATCATTAATCTAACAAACGACGATAAAAACACCATGATTTAGCGCAAAGATAGCGACTCTTTTAGTAAACAATTACTTATTACTGTTTATGGGCATACCAAATAGTCGCTTAAAGTATTCGTTTTTAGATTATCAAACACAAGGGATTTTTAATATACTGCCACTTAACTATTAGTTACTCGCCAAGCTATAATAATGCGCCTACCTCACTTGTTGCTTTGCTCTGTATTTATTTTTTTTGTACTTTACGCTCCACAACCACTGCTTGGCCTATTTGCAGTTGAGTTTGGTGTTGCCCCCGCCGTTGCTGGCAGCTTAATGACTGCGGCTATGCTACCACTGGCTATTGCGCCTTTAGTGTATGGGTTGTTTTTAACTAAACGTAATCCTTTATTTATATTACGCATTGCTATGTTGTTATTGGGAGGATGCTGTTTATTATTTGTTTACGCCCCCACCTTTGAGCTGCTGTTATTGGTACGCTTTTTACAAGGCCTAATATTACCAGCGGCATTAACAGCCATGACCAGTTATATTGGCATGAGTTTTAGTGCCGATACACTGCAAAAAAATATGACAATCTACATTGGCAGCACCATAGTAGGCGGCTATTTTGGGCGTGTTCTGGCAGCTATTTTTAGCGATATATGGCACTGGCAAAGTTTTTATTATTTTATTGCCACCATGCTCATTTTGCTTGCGTGGAGTATTCCCCATACCCGCTTTAAAAGTAATAACGTTAAATCAATACTTTCACCACTAGACTATATTAAACAACTGCGTGAAGGGCCGCTGCTAAAAGTGTATGGTGCGGTATTTTGTATGTTTTTTTGCTTTGCCGCTTTACTTAATTATTTACCTTTTATTTTGCAAAATACTTTTTTAATCACTAATACTCGCGACATTGGCTTGGTTTACAGTGGTTATTTAATCGGCGCTTTAGCGTCTATTACAACACCTTGGTTACTTAAAAAAGTGCCCTCTGCATGGCATTTATTAACGGCTATATTTTTGTTTTACAGTATTAGCATTGTCATGTTAATGAGCCACCAGCTAATAGTGTTTTTAGCCGCATTTACATTATTTTGCGGGTCTATGTTTGTGATTCACTCAACTGCCGCTCCCTTAGTTAATAAAATAAGTAAAGCACCACCAAGTGTTACTAATGGCGGGTATGTATCGTTTTATTACAGCGGCGGTGCACTTGGGTCGTTATTACCAGGGGTGATATACCAGCATCATGGGCAAACCGCATTTATGGCAGCTTTATTGGCTGTTTGCCTATGCGGCTTGATGCTGGTTATATGGGCTTACCTTGAAGGTAAAAATACTACGCGAGGCTGATGCTCAGTAAAGTTAAAAAACTGCTCTAAGTCTGCTTTATTAAGTAACCAGGTTTGGGTGTTTTCAAACGGATGACAATGAAATAGCTCACCTTGCCAAATATCTTGATCTAGCCAAACGCTTACTTCGTTTTGCTTGTCGTTCATTAGGCTAAGCATAGATACACACCCAGGTGCTACTTTTAAATAGCGCGCTAAACGCTCGCTTGAGGCAAATCCTAACCGCGATAACCCTTGTTGTTTTGACAATACTTTTAAATCAAGTTGCTTGTCATGGGCGGTTATAACTAAAAAGTGCCGCTTACCTTCATTATCACGTAAAAATAAATTTTTAAGTCGTGTACCTGGGCGCTCCACCATAAAGGCATCGGCATCTAAACTGCCATGTAATGGTGGGTGCTCTATCACCTCATAATTAATATTTAACTGCGCTAATAGCGCTGCTAACTTTGTTTTATCAGCTAACATACTACAAACAACGTCCTCTTAATTGCACACTTAAATCACGCCACAGTACCTCATTAATTTCATGCTTAGCGGGGCAATAGTTGCGTGTTTCAAGCTCTTTATTTAACAATTCAACAGCTTGATCTTCTAACTGCAATTTTAAAATACTCGACTCTTCAAAATGCTCTTGCGCTGCAAAACGCTCAAAGTCACTGCGGGTAAACTTTTTATCTAAATTAATGTTCTGGCGGCTTTTAGCCTTTACCGATACTACGTAGGCAAATAGCTTATTTCCTTGTTCATCTTGTTTTTCATGAAACTGTTTATTATTTATTTCATAAGGTTGCTCGTCACTTGAGTTAGCACAGCCAACAAGCAAAACCATCAGTACTAAGGCATACTTTTTCATTTTTAATTGTCTTTTTACTGAATATTGTTGTTGAGTCTACCAAAATTTCATCTAAACGGTAAAATTAGTGAAAAAATACTTGACCTATTTTATAAAAAACCTTAAAGTTCGTCCCGCTTGAGAATCAGCAATCAAGCTTTTACGTAATATGTAAAATTTAGGAATGTGGGGCTATAGCTCAGCTGGGAGAGCGCCTGCCTTGCACGCAGGAGGTCAGCAGTTCGATCCTGCTTAGCTCCACCACTTTCCTACTCCCTCTTTAGTATTGTCTCAAAGCCATCAATTTATTCGCTATTTTATCTTAAGTTTCACTCTGTATTTAAACCCCAAAATATACGCCATATAGCTAACGCTATTGCACGCTTTTTAATTTTACTGGCTAGCGAAGTAGAGCCTAAGTTAGTTTATTGCACAAAAAAGCCGAGCTGCAGCTCGGCTTTTGAAATTCATAATATGTTTTGTCCTGAAATAAACTAAGTTTATTCGCGGATCTGACCGTCGCCATTAACTAAATACTTTTCAGTAGTTAGTGACTCAAGGCCCATAGGTCCGTAGGCATGTAGCTTAGACGTTGCAATACCAATCTCGGCACCTAAGCCCAGTTGTGAACCGTCTGAAAAACGCGATGAAGCGTTAACAGTTACTACCGAAGCATCAACACTACGTTGGAATAACTCTGCCGTAGCAGTGTTTTTAGTACAAATTACTTCTGTATGGTGCGAACCAAATTGCGCTATGTGCTCTACAGCTGCCGCAAAACTTGGAACCACGCGAATGGCTATTTCTAAATCTAAATACTCTTCACCAAATTCATCGTCGCCCAGTACTGTTGCATTGTCAAAATACGTAGCTGCTTGGCTATCGGCATTAATTTTAACGCCTTCTTGACGTAACACTACCGCACACAAGTTTAAAAACTCATCGGCAATATCTTGATGTACAACTAAGCCTTCTAAAGCATTACACACGCCGGTGCGTTGCGTTTTACCATTAAGCAGTAGGTTAATTGCCACTTCAAGGTCGGCGTCTTTATCAACATATAAATGACATACACCTTTAAAGTGTTGGATCACTGGTATTGTGCTGTTTTCGGTTACAAAGTTTATTAACCCTTCACCACCACGCGGTATAATTAAATCAATGCTGTCACGTTGCTGCATTAATTCCATTAATAAGCCACGATCGGGGTCAGGAATTACCGAAATAAGTGCTTCTGGTAAATTATGCTTTGCTAGCACGCTGTGCATTACGCTAGCAATTGCTTGTGAGCTTTTTAGTGCTTCTTTACCGCCGCGTAAAATAACGCTATTACCCGATTTAAAACACAATGCACCCGCATCTGCGGTTACATTTGGGCGCGCTTCGTAAATCATACAAACTACGCCTAGTGGTACGCGCATTTTACGAATTTTAATGCCATTTGGACGCTCGGTAATATCGCGTAGCTGACCAACCGGATCATCTAAGCTTACTATCACTTCGATGCCTTCAGCCATTGCTTCAACACGTTCATCGTTAAGCGTTAAACGGTCAACCATTGCTGCTGCTAAGTTATTGTCGCGTGCCGCGGCTAAATCGCTTTCGTTTTCTTTAATAATAAATGCTTTTTCTGCACGTAGTGCTGCAGCCATGTCCAATAGCACTTTATTTTTTGTCTCGGTATCGAGTAACGCTAACTGATGAGCAGCTTTTGCTGCCTGGCGTGAAATATCCGTAATTAAACTCATGACTTCTCCAATAATGCGATATGTTTTTCAGATATAACAGGTCCAATTGAGTCCTGCATTTTTTCGCTGAATTCACTCTGTTCGTTGTCAGCAATAAAGCTCAACAAACAGCTACTATAATTTGCGGTTGCTTTGGCTAAACGCGTACCATCTTCACTGCGTACTAAAATAGTGTCACCAATTGCGAACTCGCCATGCACGGCCATTATTTCATCGCCACGAATACAGCCTGTTTCGCCTTCGAGTGACTTATCAAACGAGCCATCTACAACAACTTCACCCTGCTCATTTGCAGTGTGCGTCATCCAATGTACAGAATCTTGCATTGGTTTTTCGTATGGTAAGAAAATAGTCCCAGGGTTTTCACCTGCAAGTAAACGCGTAAATGTCTCTTCTTTAAAGCCGTTAATAATATAAGTTGAAATCCCATGTGAGGTTGCTTTTTCAGCCGCTTCAATTTTGGTTTTCATACCGCCTGTACCAACTGCGCTAGTTGCACATCCTGCCATAGCATAAATAGAGTCATCAATTGATTTTATTTCAGGCAGTAAAATAGCATCGTCATGCAAGTTAGGGTTTTTATCATATAACCCATCCACATCTGAAAATATAAGCAGTGCGTCTGCATCAGCTGCTGCTGCAACCATAGCAGATAAGTTATCGTTATCACCTACTTTTAGATCATCGGTTGTTACTGCATCATTTTCATTAATAATAGGTAACACGCCGTGCTCAAGTAAAGTAAATACAGTTTCGCGAATACTTTGATAGCGTTCATGATCACGTAAGTCACCGTGGGTTAATAATAATTGAGCTGATGGAAAGTCAAAAAACCTATCCCACATTGCTATCATTTCTGTTTGACCTGCGGCAGCCATTGCTTTTTTCATCACGACTGAACGTGCTGTATCTGATGGGAACAAATGTGCCCCCGCAGCAACTGAGCCTGACGAAACTAAAATAACTTCAATACCACGAGCACGACAGCGAACAATAAACTGTGCAATGGTTAATATGTAACGTGAACGGCAGCCATCTTGATCCGGTGCAATTAAAGCACTACCTACTTTAAGTACTATACGTCGCCAATTTAACTTATTCATAAATGTTCAACTTTCCATTTTATTTGCGCTCATACAATGTGATGAGCTAAAACTAGTTAGCTAGGTTTAAAACATAGCTTCGAATTTGGTTTATCATTTAAAAACACTTTTTTACACACGCAAAGCGGCTCTATCTAAAACTGTTGTTATAGATTTAAGCGCAAGTACTAAATAGCAACAACTCAACGGTGTTGAATAGTACTAACAAAAAATTTAAAAAGTGTTGTTTATGTATCGCTGTAAAAGCTGTGTGTGGCTTTTTTATTAACAACATACATAGAGCCTCTTAAGTCAGATACACCAACAGATAGGGTGATGACTTAAGGACCGAGATTTAACCGCCACGATGGGGGCTAAATATTGAAAGGTAATAATTCAACTCAAACCTTTATTTATTTAAATAGTTAAATAAACTTGTTTAGCAAAATCATACCAAAGAGTTCGGTAAATGATATTTATACTGCTCAAACCCTTAAATCACTACAAAACAGTATTATACCGCTTTAATGTGACTCTAATATTAATAAGTTATTATTTTAAAATAACCACTTAATTAGACAACTAATTGTTTGAACACGAAGCATAATACGCTAAAACTGCAGGTAAAATCAAGGTTAAAATTCAAACCAAGTAAAATGCAGCTTGTTTTTCGAACTGTTTTTATATTAATTATCAAAAAGTTAAATCCTTTTTGTAGGGTATTTATTAAAATTACTGATAAAATAACAGACTTTAAAACCCGTAATATCTGATAAACAGCTAAAATTCTATTAGCAAAATTTAACTTATCCGTGTATACCCCTGTATTATAATTAACATAAGTTATACTTTTATCTATCATATTCACAAGGAATTCTTATTCTATGTCAGCAATTTATATAGCCGGTATCGCACTTTGCTCCGTGCTTGCCCAGTGGGTCGCATGGGCGTTTAGAGTCCCTGCTATTCTGTTTTTATTGCTTACAGGACTATTATTAGGGCCATTTACTGGCGTACTAGATCCTGACGCGCTTTTAGGCGATTTACTCTTTCCTGTTGTGTCACTCAGCGTTGCTATTATTTTATTTGAAGGCTCTCTCACCCTGCACTTCAGAGAATTAAAAGGCATCAGTAAAGTAGTCAGAAACCTGTGCTCTATTGGTATGCTCACTACGTGTATAATTATTAGCTTTAGTGCCTATTGGCTATTAGAGCTTAACTGGCGGGTAGCTGCTGTGCTCGGCGCTGTACTTGTTGTAACGGGTCCTACTGTTATTGCCCCTTTGCTAAACTCTATGCGACCAACTCAAGACATCGACCGAATACTACGCTGGGAAGGCATTGTTATAGACCCTATTGGTGCTCTTTTTGCCGTATTAGTTTTCGAAGCCGTGATGTTAGTTGGCGAAGGTCAAATATTTAGCCATACCATTATCGCGCTAGTTAAAACCTTAGGTGTAGGCTTAACAATTGGTGTTGTTGCAGGTTGGCTTACTACACAACTTATGCGCCGAGAGTGGCTACCATTTGAGTTGCATAAGTTTGGCATTTTAGCCCTAGTGCTTATAAGTTTTTCAGTGTCTAATCACTTAAGCCATGAATCAGGTTTATTAGCGGTGACTGTATTTGGTATTTGGCTTGCAAACCAAGATGATTTAGAAATTGATTCGGTGCTTGAGTTTAAAGAAGATCTATCGATGATTTTAATCTCAACACTGTTTATTTTACTTGCAGCAAGGTTAGAACTCTCTGATTTAATGATGCTAGATAGTGACGTTTTTATATTTTTAGCTATCGTGCTATTTATAGCTCGCCCTGTGTGTATTGCAATATCGACTTTTGGTACTGACCTACCAATGAAGTCACGCTTAGTACTCGCTTGGATTGCGCCACGCGGTATTGTTGCCGCAGCTGTTGGTTCTGTATTTGCGCTGAGCATGATGGAAGCTGGTGTTGCTGATGCAGAAAAAATGGTGCCGCTCATATTTACCGTTATTATTATTACCGTGGTGCTGCAAAGCCTAACTGCCATCCCTTTAGCTAAACTGCTTGGTGTACGTCAACCATCACCAAGTACCATTTTAATTATTGGTGCAAACCATGTATCGCGTGCTATTGCGCGAGGCTTAAAAGATCAAAATATTCCTGTGCATTTATCTGACCCTGCATGGGAAAACTGTAAAATGGCCCGTATGGATGGCTTGCCTTGCTACTACGGTAATCCACAATCTGAACATGCTGAGCGTTACTTGCCTTTAACCACTATTCGTAGTGTGTTGGCACTGTCACCAAATCGCCATCACAATGCGCTAGGTGTACAGTATTTTTCTCACTTACTTAATGATAAAAATGTGTTTTCACTACGTTCATCTTCATCGCATGCTAAAGCGAATAAAGACAGTGCTACTTTCTTATCGCGCCAAATTTTATTTGGTGAAAATGGCTCTTATGCACGCTTAAGCAGTGTGATAGCGAAAGGCGGTAAAGTAAGTGCTACCCGTATTTCTGATGAGTTTAGCTGGGAGCAATATCAAGAAATGAACCCAGAAGCAATTCCACTGTTTATTCTCAAAGGGGATAAAGATGGCGATGACGATGCGCCAGTTAAACTTAGACCCTTTACTAGTGATATGGAAAAACCACCGCAAGAAGGTGAGCGCATTGTTGCTTTGCAACCGGCTAAAATATCACTACTAAAAGATTCACAAGCAAAAGCTAAAGAAGAAAGTTAACACTGTTTGTTAGCTTTTAATGTAAAGGCCTAACTCGCAAGAGTTAGGCCTTTTTAGTGTATTTTTGGTATATCAATATGCTTACATAGGTAGGCGAGCGCGAGCCACAACGCTGGCTGGCATTTTTTCGGCTAACTGAGCTAATAAACGCGCAATTTTTTTATGCGTATTGGCATCTGCGACCTTGGTATTAAATAACCAACGATACATATCTTCAAAGTCGCGTGGACTGCCGTAGCCTTGGTTAAATAACTTAACTAAGCGAAACTGCGCTTTTAAATTTCCCTGCGATGACGCTTCACGCAAATAAGTGATTGCCATTGCTTTATCTTGTTGTACCAAACGCCCAATGTCGTAGTAACGCCCTAACTGCTCTAAAGCCGCTGCTAAGCCCTGCTCAGCCGCTTTTTGCATATAGTACACACCTAACTCTACATCGCGATCAACACATACGTTATAGGCTAGCATATCGCCATATAAAAACTGATACGATGGTAATGCCATTTTATTGGCTCGCGCTTCTATATCTTGTACTAACTGGCAATCATCTGCCTTAACCCGGGCTAAATGGGTGTTTTTATTAATTAGCGAAATTAACTCAGTCTCAGTATACAGTGGCACTGCTGCTGCCGTTTCTTCTGCTAAGCTATTGCTGCTCATCAATAAAGAGAGTGTCATTAATGGTAATAACAAAACTGAATGACTAAAAAGTAACTGCATCTTTATCACTTATAAAAATAAACCTATTAAATACTATACAAAGATCGTTCCAAAATTAATATTTAACCTGAACTCTAGTTAAGAGGTTTACTAACGTATTGAATCATAGTTATATTTAATTTTATTTTCTCTAGCCAGAGGTTTTCAGTGAAAACAAGGCGAATTTACGCGTCAATAGCTGGCCTATTGCAAGTAAATTCAACGCAGTTAGCGCTGAAAATAGCTGCT
>NZ_JACJDO010000050.1:0-23610 GCF_014163535.1 Pseudoalteromonas sp. SR45-4 | reverse complement strand
AACAGTGCCTTTACAAAGCCTGTGCCACCGCTGAATAATGGCTTTATCGGTTAGTCGCTTGGCTTTTTTATCATCAACATAGAGTACTAAGTGGGTGTGATTACTCATTACTGCATATGCGCACATGTAGCAAGTAATACTGTTACCGCAATAGTGGTTAAAACTTTATTCATTCTTTTTCCTTTTTGTAATTATGAGCTTCAAGTGCTCGTTTGATTGAAATAGCATAACGCCTGCCAGCAGGGGCGAGTGAAACGAGTCCAGCCAGCTTGCTGGCGACACTGGCTGGCTTTGTTAGGTGTTTACCAATCTTCATCGAAGTCATCAACACCGTGGGCACTATGTCCAACCATATACCATTTGTCGTTTATCTTTCTGAATATATGGCTGTATGTATTTTTAGCACCATTCGTAGATTGCTCTGATATAAGCTCCACGTTCCCCTTCTTTGCCCAAAGTGGAACTTCAGACAATGCGCCGCCTAGTTCTAGGTCTTTTTCATAGACTTTTCTTTCAATGACTTTATATGCAGATTCTTCTAGAACCTTGTCTGAAAAGTGAAACGATTTAAGCTCCCAGTAGATTGTTTTTAGCGAGTCTACATCTTTGGCTCTAGTATATTCACCGTAGCACTCTAATGTTTGCTCGGGCGTATTCATCGAACACTCATCCGCTTCAACAGATAATGCAACAAGAGCCAAAAGGGATAGCAATATTTTCATCGAGCTAATATACTCCTAATTTTCATCGAGCTAATATACACCTAACGCCGCGTTCACCGGCTTGTCCGGTGCAACGCTTTGTTAGCATTTTGTTGACCAAAGATACATGCTCGACTTCTTGTTTAGTATCTTCAATTCAAAAGATTCCGAACAACTTCGTTGAGCAATTCCATAGCAGACGTGTAACGGTAACAAATGCTCTTCTCTGGGATGACAATAACGGGCAGCAGGGGCTGTAGCCCATTGAGATAGCCTGGCCCTCCTTTCCTTTTCACTGAAACCTGAATTAGAGCATGTCTCTAGAAGCCAAGTCTCAAAGGCTTCATTCTTTGCTTTTGACTCGTTGGTATCTGATTCAAAAAAAGCCTTCATGTTATGAAATGAAAATCCCGAACCAATAACAAGTAAATCTTTATAATCCAAGTTTTGAAGTGCCTGCCCTATGTTTAAGTGCTGATCGGGGTCAAGACTGTTAACAAGGGACAGCTGAACGCATGGAATATCCGCATTTGGGTACATTATTTTTAACGGCACAAAAAGGCCATGATCGAAACCCCGTTTCTCATTGAGATTAGCGTCAATTCCTTCGCTTTCGAGCAAGTTATAAATCTGCTCCGCTAGCTGAGGCTCCCCCATACAAGGGTATTCAATATTGTACGATTCTTGTGGAAACCCGTAATAATCGTAAATTAAACTTGGCTTATCCCCGGAAGTAATGGTCGGTATGGTTTCCTCCCAATGTGCACTAATCACGATGATAGCCGATGGCTTAATTATTTTAGTAGCAATGTCTTGTAAACAATTCACCATCTCTTTGTGCCCTTCATCGCCTAGAAGTGGCATTGGCCCACCTCCATGAGATATGAATAGTATATTTGGACCATGTTTCATTGAGATATACCTATTGAGTTAATGCTAACGCCACCTTAAGCGGCAAAAAACTGTTTGCTAAAATGTTGAACGAAGTGAAAACAGCAAACTGTTTTTTGTCCATTTAAAGGTCTTGTTAGCTGTCTTTTAGAGCCACAAGAACCCATTTGATAGTTTCATCGCCTGAAGATGACTTCGTTTCGATTAGCTTCTTTAAGGTTACTATATAGTGATTGTTAATTACAGCATGTTCAATATCACCGATTGCTTCGATTGAAACCTTACCTGAATAGCGTTCATCAGTTTCAACTTCCGAAATTTCGTAGCGCTTAGTTCTAACATTAATGCCAATAAGTTTTGCTTTTATTTCAACAGCTTCAGACATTTGCACATCAATCTTATCTACTATTGAATGAGCTTTTTCTACTTGCGATTTTGTAAGTTCTAACTTTCCGCCATGCGCATTGTTTGGTGAGCCCCAATCAAATTTTATACCTGAACCTAACTTGTAGATTTCTTTCAATAAACGCCTATATTTTGAAGCTACTCTGCCTTTAAGAAGATGTAACTTATTACTTAAGTTATCCTCATCATCTTGAGCAGATAAGAGTCCTAGTAGTTCATTAATAGCCCTGCCTGAAAGGGAATCGCCAAACAAATCACTTACATGCGCAGATTTAAACTGAACACCAAAAGAACCTTCAAATATTTGACAGGTATTTAACTTGGTTTTTTGCAAAATATCTGCTGAGATAGCCCCCTTAAGTGAAGGTTCATCATCCTCACAAGTTTGCCCTAAAGCATCGACCAACTCCTGAGTAGAAAGTAAGATATTACCTAAACTACGAGAACTTAATTCAGGCAACTGTGTATCCCAAGGGTAAAGATGAAAGTTAAAGGTTTCCCTTACAGATGATACTGCCGCAATTTGTGGATCTATTTCTCCCAAACCATAATGTGTAACCTTGCCTTCAATTTTTAATTTAGTTTCAGGGATAGGTAAGTCATCAGCAGACAATTGCTCTGACAAGATATACTCAAATTTTGTATCACCATTTATATTAGTATAAACCTTGAACACATATTCATTTTCAGGCTTTGTAAACACTGTATGTAAGCATAACCGCTGGTTAATAAGTTCTTTAATGCGATCTGGGGAAATTGCGACATATAACCATTCGAACTCTTCATAATCATCGAAAATTGACAATCCTAAATATAAAGCACCAGTCTTTGATTTAGCGCTGAATAAGCGAGGAAACTCATAAAACTCGAATGTATCAAGTAATGACAATTCGCCCATAGGTGTTTTTTTAGGCAAATCAAACATTGGTTAGCTCACTTTCATTAATAACCACAAAGAGTTTTTCTGGCTCTAGAATTGATTTAGGCATCCACCATGTGCAGTGTCTTTGAGAAGATGAAGAAGGTGTATCTCCTAACATACCAAAATTATCAGAAATATTAGCTTTTGATACTTTTTTTCTACGTAGAGCAGGAATTGCATCCCTCATTTCTTGAACTCCCAAGCCACACTTTACAACAGAAAGACCTCTAGCCAGACAAGCCTTCTCTCCCCAATTTTTTGTAGGGTTGATGTCATAATATGATTTAAAATCCTTAGGAACTGGATTGTTGCGATTAATGAATCGATACAAATCACCAGTGTGATAATGAGCCACCTTAGGCGGGCACTGATCGGGGTAATGATCGGGGTAATGATCGGGGTAATGATCGGGGTAGTGATCTGGCAAACTATTCATATTTCCCTATATTTTTTATAATTTTACAGATAATATTTTTATCGCATTGTACAGGACAAATTTAGAACTGTTAAGATCAGAATGCTAAAGACAGCTAACGCCCAAATAATGGGACTTTATTGCTGGCTTACAATGTTGAGGAACGAAACAGCCAGCTGTAAAATTCCCGTTGATTTGCTTGTTATGTGTTTTTACTCTGATCTTGTTTGATGATTTTCAGCAGCAAATCCATTCTGCGATTTGTCTTTTTACTTTCAGCCGTAACCATGCCTTGTACAAAAGACGAAGCAAAGAAAATAACACACATTATTTGAAATAACTCAGTTTCAATTGTGAAGAAACTATTTGCAATCAGTAGTAAGCCAAATGGCGCAATAATAGAGAGAAAATCTTTAAGTCCCCAATGATTTGAACCAAGCTTATCAAATTCTTCTTTATACTTTTGAAGGTCAGAAATACGTTCTAATTCTATCTTCGCCTCTACCATTTTTACGTCATCATTATCCATTGAAATCACCACACTCCTGAAACACATAACGCTTTGCACAGCGGCGCGAGGTACGAGCGTCCGGCGCCGAAGGCGCGAACTGCTGCAACTTGTTATGTGTTTGTGCACACCAGCTTATTGGCATGCAGCTTGCTTTCTAATTTATAGCCAAAAATATTAGGAGTTAACTATGCAAATTGGAAGCCCAACAAGCGCATTACCTATAACGCCAACGCAGAAAAGCGGCAGCGGTTTGCCGGCCAATACACCCGTTACCGGCAATATCCAGCCGGAAAAGCCGTTTATTCGTGAGCTTGCTGAATCATTTGACCCTAAGAATATGAGCTACAAAGAATCCATGGATCTTGCCAATGCTTTAATGAAAGCTGGAGAAGGTGATTTAAGCTCAGCATTTTTACCTCCACCACTCCTAAAAGTTAATAGCGATGGTAGTGTAAGTGACATGAAAGGAACACCTGAAGGTGATGCCAAAATGAACGCCAAGTTCAATATGCTTGGTGTACTTGAAGCTAGGATTGATTTCAATAAAAGTATGAATATCTCAACAAACCTACTTGAAGATTCTTATTCTTTTCTAGAAAAAATTCAAGCAGCTCGAAATACGCCAAGTATCAATGAGTACACATAACGCCTTGCTCACCTGCGTAGCAAGTTGGCATGTATTTTTGCTCCGCAAAAATCGTGACAGCTTGCGGAGTCCGTTTGCAGCAACTTGTTATGCCTTTTTTCGACTAAATATAAAGTACATGATAGCACCCGTTTTCTTGCTGTAATGGGCTGATAAATATTTATCACCTAAGTCCCACCTATCATGACTTGGGTTAGGAAAACTAACCTCAACCTCACCTTTACCAATTTTCCATGTTCTTTCAGGAGTAGATTTATTTATAAGTGCTTGCCGAGAATCTGAGAAAATAAACCCTAATGGTATTTTCCCGGAATATTGCTCATGATCATCCATGCCTTGAGAATATAGAAATATACTTTGGCAATTTCTCAGGTGTTTTGTTTTACCACCTTGAGCTCCATCATCTGGCTCGAACAATAGATCTACACCTTCTTCTTTTGATTCAACGTATTGAGTACCACAATCAGGTCTGTCAATTTTAAATGATGGATATTTTTTTAAAAAATCATTCACTTCATTGGAATCAATATTCTTTCCAAAAAGTTCTATTAGTTCAGACGTATCCATTTTGGTCTATCTTCTCCTTATGGGCATAACGCCAAGCTAAGCGGCGCAGTTTACTGCGTCCTATTCTTTAGCGCCTTGTTAAATTATTTTTTCAGTTTTGCTCGAAGAAAATTACTTAGGAAGTAGAGCTTCTCGCTACTTAGCCCCCAACCTAAATTCAGGCGTTTACCACCTTCGAGCGACAAATGTTTATGTTGTCGTGCACTACTCTCTGTCACTCTCTCAATATTTTTCCAGTCAAACCTTCGGTACCACCCAATAGATCCAACTCCAATAAAAACCAACGCATTTCCATTTTCATTACTTACAACGGTTCGCCCAAACAAGCTCATTAAACTTATAGTTATAAGCACAATACTACCGATTAAAAAAGGTAGACCGAATAATGACTTTTCTAATTCAAACTCACCGCTTAATAACTGAGAACCATATATTCCAGATAGTGAACCTCCCGCCCACACTAAAGTAAATGGTACTAAGAAAAGAGCCATTAAACTTCTATTAGAAGATTCAATTGACCAGTTATAGCCCTTATCACTTACAGTCACCCCCCTAACAGAGTTAGTCGCGTCAAATTTCCCACTAGGTGAGGACTCAAGCAATGAAGATAAACTTGTTAGATTTTCACAATTCACGCAGTATGCAGTGTCTTTCCCTACATTAATATTTTGAGGCTCTATCGTTCTCTTACAATTACTGCAACTTACTTCCATTCTAAACTTTTACCTTTTGTAATTTAACAGCTTATTGAACACCACTTTGGGGGTTTATAACACCCCAAAACGGCGTATATTACATAGCTTAATAGTTCCATCAAACAACTCTAATGTAAACAAGTAATTACGTGTGTTATAAAACTGCCTTTGTTAAAATGCCCCAAAACGACTTTTAATAATGTTATCCGACAAAGCCGCAACTATTGCCAATTTATACAGTTATTAGTTATAAATTTAGCTTGTATGAAATACCCTTTATTAACACTGAAAAAAGAACACATATAATAAAAGTGTGCAAAAACACGATTGATGCTTACCTTCAATGGGTATGGGTTACAACTTTTATGTAATTTCATGGTACGCACTATCCTAGTGCTAAGAGCGATAACGCGGTTGAGTCGTTTTAAATTAATTAAATCAATGTACAAAAAAGCGCTGCAAATATGCAGCGCTGTCATTACTTAACGGTTGTTTATTTTAACTTTGTACTTAAAATTAAAAGAAGCCGAGCGGATCTTCGCTGTAGCTTACTAATAGGTTTTTAGTTTGTTGGTAGTGACCCAGTGCGAGTTTGTGGTTTTCGCGACCAATACCTGATTTTTTATAACCGCCAAACGCGGCGTGGGCCGGATACATGTGGTAGCAGTTAGTCCATACACGGCCTGCCTCAATTTTACGCCCCATACGATACGCTTGGTTCATGTTGCGGCTCCATACACCGGCGCCTAAACCAAATTCAGAGCTATTGGCAAGTGCCAACGCTTCGGCTTCGTCTTTAAAGGTCGACATTGAAATAACCGGGCCAAAAATCTCTTCTTGGAATACCCGCATGTCGTTGGTGCCTTTTAATAGCGTAGGCTGAATGTAATATCCGCCGTTAAGATCATCGCTTAACTGCTCTACGTTACCACCAGTAAGTACTTCGGCACCTTCTTTTTTACCAATTTCGATGTAGCTTAATATTTTATCGAATTGCGCTTTAGACGCCTGCGCACCTACCATGGTTTCGGTATCTAGCGGGTTACCGCGTTTAATTTGTGCTGTACGCTGTAAAATGCGTTCAATAAATTGCTCGTAAATATCTTCTTGAATAAATAGTCGCGATGGGCAAGTACACACTTCACCTTGGTTAAAGTAGGCCAATATTGCGCCCTCTATTGCTTTAGATAAAAACGCGTCGTCTTTGTCCATTACATCGCTAAAGAAAATATTGGGTGACTTACCACCTAGCTCTACCGTTGATGGAATAATGTTTTCGGCGGCGCATTTTAAAATATGTGAACCCACTGGGGTAGACCCCGTAAAGGCGATTTTAGCAATACGGGTGTTGGTAGCCAGGGCTTCACCTGCTTCTTTACCAAAGCCATTAACTACGTTGAGTACGCCCGCTGGCAGTAAGTCGCCAATCACTTCCATTAACACTAAAATAGAGGCAGGGGTTTGCTCTGCCGGTTTTAGTATTACACAGTTGCCCGCAGCTAAGGCTGGGGCTAGCTTCCACGCTGCCATTAGTATTGGGAAGTTCCACGGAATTATTTGCCCAACTACACCTAACGGTTCATTAAAATGATAGGCAACGGTAGTTTCATCAATTTCACTAATACCGCCCTCTTGTGAGCGCAGGCAACCTGCAAAATAACGAAAGTGATCGGCGGCTAGTGGAATATCGGCCGCGAGTGTTTCGCGAATTGCTTTGCCGTTGTCCCACGTTTCGGCAACCGCAAGTAACTCTAAATTTTGTTCAATACGGTCGGCTATTTTTAGTAATACGTTACTACGATCGGTAACCGATGTAGTGCCCCACTGCGCTTTTACTGCATGGGCTTTGTCGAGCGCAAGTTCAATGTCGTCTTTGTCGGAGCGCGCTACTTTGCAAAACACTTTGCCGTTTACAGGGCTAATATTTTCAAAGTACTGGCCGTTTACTGGCTTTACCCATTCTCCACCAATGTAGTTTTCGTATTGCGCTTTAAAGGTAATTAGTGCATCTTTTTCGCCTGGATTTGCATAAATCATAGTGACACTCTCTTGTTGTTATTAGCTAAAAGTCGAGCTATTAAATAAGTCTTTTTGCTTTATATTTAATCAAGTGCTGTTTTATAATTAATCAGTATTGATTGACATTAGACTATCAAACACTTAAAAACATGTATTGCTGTCCACAAAAGTTGTCTATGAGTCCAGATTTAAAAGGGATTAAAATGCATACTCCGCAATTAAATAAGCAACGCCAGCAATTAAAGGTGCTAATTGAAAATAAAGTGACCTTTGCTGCCGATAATAGCGAGCTAAGTATTTACGATACTTATGAAAATGCGCAAAAAGTAGCTTTGCATTCAAAAGAATTACTTTTTTGCGCCATGCTTAGTGGTAAAAAGGTAATGCATGTAGAGAGCTGCCAATATCATAAGGCATTTTTACCTCACGAATCCTTTGTATTAGCACCAGAGCAAGGGGTATTAATTGACTTTGAACAAGCATCTTTAAACGCGCCTACTACCTGCCTTGCTATTGAAATAAGCACAGACAAAATAACGCAGGTGGCTAATGCACTCAATATTGAGCAACGCTTTGCCAGCGATGACTTATTTGCCTATACACCACAGCTGGTACATAGCCAGCACAATAGCCAAACCCAACAACTTTTAGCGCGTATGGTGCATTTATTTAGTGAGCCCGACGAGCAGCGAGGTTATTTAATCGACTTATCGTTAAACGAGCTTATTACCCGTTTGCTACAGCAGCAAAGTCGAGATTTATTGCTAAAACACGGCAATAATCCGCAGCTTAAAACACCGGTAAATAATGCGTTGCAATACATAGAAGAGCACTTAAATGAAGCATTGGATATAGAGAGGCTGTGTAAAATTGCCTGTATGAGTCGCAGCAAGTTTTATCAACAATTTAAGTTGGCGTTTGGTACGAGCCCATCACTGTGGCAACAGCAACTTAGGCTTAAAAAAGCCTATAGTAAATTGTTACAGGGGCGCACGGTTAGCCAAGCGTGTTATGAGCTGGGTTTTAATTGCCCTAGCCATTTTAGCCGATTATTTAAGCAAGCCTATGGCGTACCACCAGCAAACATTGCCAAGAAAAACCATTAAGTGGTGGTTTAGATTAATTTTATAGCGAGGTTAATTAACGTTTCGTAGGCACTAAATACGCCTACGAAACTTATTTTATTGTATTTTTTATGGCGCATTAATACTGCGTATTAAAACCAAATTTCAACCTGAGCGCCTGCAACTAAGGCACTTTCGTCGCCCTCTTTGCCTGCAACACTTAACCCAGATTCTTGCCCAGCAGCCTTGTTCCAATCAAAGTTACTTAGATAAAAGAAGAGTAAACAGAGTGGTAGGCTCCCTCAAAAGCGCTGCACTTAAACGCTATTAAGGGATAACGAGGGGATTTAAATCAAACTAAATCAAACTAAAATAACTAAAAGCACATAAACTAATACCGGCTAATAACCATACTAATCCGTAGCTTTGCCAAAGTATTGCGTTATTATAAACCTGCTGCGGGTTATTTTTGTCAACTAACAGTGTGCAGGTTTTACCTTGTTTAAAACGGGTAAACATTTTTTCACGATATTCCACTAATACACTGTGCACCTGCCCATCAAAACGAAAACTCACTAGCATAGTTGGCTGATGCAACATTTCGGGTGCTGTTATTTGATTATTTGCCACGGCAGTTATTTGTTCTACCACACAAACCCGCCAGTGGCGTTTACTTACTTTACATTTTAACCAGCGTACAAATGGCAAAGTGCCAATTATTATAAATAAAACCCCCAACCACAACAGAGCCATACACCCACCTTTGTTTTTATTTTTATAGTTTACTAAACAACATACACAGCAAACAAAATGCCTAGACTATGTAGTACATACCTAGATTAATATAGCGCATTGGCTTTATTAAATACATGCTCAGATTACAAAGTTTTACCGCAATCAACTTGCAGTTAACCTGCCGCACAAGCACAATAGCCGCATAAAAGAGGAGATCATTATGACCACAATTGGTATTGGCACCCAAACCAAAGAACAAGCACTCGCTAGCTTAAGCAATATGACCAGCGATTTAACCCCTATTCAACCGGCAGAGTATTTAACTCGTATAGCCAAAGCGCAAACGTATATGCAAAACAATGGCATTGATGCCATTTATTTAAATGCAGGTACTAACCTCGCTTATTTTACCGGTATGCGTTGGTATGCAAGTGAGCGTTTAGTTGGCGCAATTTTGCCAGCTAAAGGTGAAGTGCAATACATAGCTCCTTATTTTGAAATTGGCTCACTTAATGGTTTTAAAGTAATTGACGGGCCAATCCGTGGTTGGCAAGAGCATCAAAACCCATATCAGTTATTTGTTAATATATTAACGGAAATGGGTATTGCGGCTAATGGCACTATTGGTATTGACGAAAGCGCGCAGTTCTTTATTTTTGATGGTATTAATAAAGCGCAAACGGGCTTAAATTTAGTGAATGCCCAGCCGGTTACAGCACATTGTAGAATGCATAAATCAGCCAATGAGCTGGCGTTAATGCAACGCGCTATGGATATGACCTTAGTGGTTCACCAAGCCACGGCAAGCATGCTACACGAAGGTATTAGTACCACTGAAGTAGAAGAATTTATAAAGCTAGCGCATCAAAAAGTAGGTGCGCCGGGTAACTACTTTTGTATCGTGTTATTTGGGCTTGCAACGTCATTCCCGCATGGGGTAAAAGATCCGCAAATTCTTAAAAAAGGCGACATGGTACTTATTGATACTGGCTGTAAAGTACATGATTACTTATCTGATATTACCCGCACTTATGTGTTTGGTGAAGCGACAGATCGCCAACGTCAATTTTGGAATAATGAAAAAGCAGCACAAATTGCAGCTTTCAATGCAGCAAAAATTGGCGTGCCATGTGAAGACGTAGATACAGCTGCGCGCAGCTACTTAGCTGAGCAAGGTTTAGGCCCTGATTATCAAACACCTGGTTGCCCGCACCGTACAGGCCACGGCATTGGTTTAGATATTCACGAATGGCCTTATTTGGTAGGCGGTAATAAAACGCCACTAGCCGCTGGCATGTGTTTTAGTAACGAGCCAATGCTGGTTATACCGGATGAATTTGGGGTGCGCTTAGAAGATCATTTTTATATGACCGACAGTGGTGCAAAATGGTTTACCGAGCCTAGTCACAGTATTGACGACCCGTTTGGTTTACAAAAGTAATATAAGCTCTAATTAACTTATATTTGTTTATTTGGCTTAAACGACTTTTTACTACTGCGCAGTACACACCACGCGCAGTAGTTTATTTTGTGAGTTGACGTTTAACCAATCGCTGTTTGTTTTTTTGTACGTTAGCCAACCATACTAAGGGTAAAATAATTAACGATGCGCCAATTATTAAGCCAAGTGTAGGTACTTCGCCAAACCAAAATAAACCAACAACGACAGCCGCCACTAAGCCACTATATTCAGCGCTAGCAACTTGGCTCGATTCGATTTTGCTATAAACATACACGCAAATTCCCGCATAAATTAAAATAAACAGTGTAGAGCCAAACGCAGTAATAAGTGCGGCCCAATGCCACGGCTCGTTTTCCCACAGCGCCAAACCTAATCCCACAGGCATACCTACTAAATTGGTAAGTAACAAAGTTTGCATAATACTATGATGTTTAGGTAACTTTCGTATTAGTACATTATTTATTGCCAGTGTAATTGCGACTACAAGTGCAAATATAGCCGCCCAATTAATGTCGGTAGGCTGAATAACAATAAGTACCCCTATAAAGCCAATAACAGCCACAGCTATGCTGCTTTTTGTTAGCTGTTCACGAAATATCATTACTGCTAAAGGCAGCATTAATAAAGGCGCTGCATAAAAAATAGCGTTAGCGGTTGCAAGCGGTAAAGCTTTTAGCGCAAACACCATAAATATAATACCAAATAACCATACATGTCCGCGTACCGCATGCCATTTTAAACCGGCAAATAAATGTTTTTTATTCGCCGACAAACAAAACGGGAGCAAAATTAATACTGCGGTAAGTTGGCGCATAAATACAAACTGAAACGTGGGGCTTTCTGCTGGTAAAGTTTTGATTATAGCATCAGAAAAAACCGCAATAATATTACCCACCACAAGTAATGTCATGCCTAAGCCAACCGATATTTTTTGCATTGTTACTCCGTGCCCGCAAATTAAAAACGCTAGCATAGAGCAATCCGTTTAATTATGTATAATGATTAAAATACTTTTAGTATGAGTTTAACTAATAATGAAATTACCCCCATTACGTGCTGTTCAGTGTTTTGAATCTGTAGCGCGATTAAATAGTTTTTCTAAAGCAGCAGAACATCTAAATGTGACGCAAAGTGCCGTGAGCCATCAGGTTAAATTACTAGAGCAATATTTAAACGAGCCGCTATTTAACCGCAGTGGTCGTAGCTTTTCATTAACCGACGCGGGCAATCGTTACTATCAAGAAGTGAGTCATTCATTAACCAGTTTAGCCTCTGCCACACAAAAAATACGTTACGGCGAGCCTGGGCATATTCGTTTAGCACTTTATAGCTCATTAGCTGTTAAGTGGTTAATACCGCGACTAGAAAGCTTTAAACATGACTCGCCAGATATCGACTTAACTTTAAATATGATTGTAGATGAGGCGGATTTTAGCGACCGTGTTGCCGATTGTTTTATTACCACAACGCCACCTAAAGGTGAGTTTGTCAGCTTATTTTTATTTGCAGAAAAGCTTTACCCTGCTTGTGGCAAAGGCATGTGGCAGCAATTAAAAAATCAATCGCTGCCCAATGAATTATGGAAGCACCCGCTGTTGTCGGTGCAGTATGATGAGTCAGAGCAACGTAGCACCAATGACTGGCAGCAATGGTGTAAAAGCGGCGGCTTTGAGCTGCCTAAAAACGTAAGAGTTAATCACTTTAGTCACGTTATACTGGCCGCAGAAGCTGCGCGTTATAATTTAGGTATTACTCTTATTGATGCGTTTTTTATTGCCTCACAGCACGATAACCATTTAGTTAAGTTGCCACTGCATGGAGTTGAAACCGGCTGTAAATTTTATTTTGTATATAAAAAATCGCGAGCAAAACAAACCGATATTATTACCCTAAGCCGCTGGCTAAAAGCCCAGTGGGCCGAGGTTAAAAAATAAAATGAAAGTATTAAGTCATCATACTTCATGCCAGTTTATAGCTATAACTATTATTTGATTTTATACTATCTCTATTAATTTAAGCACAGTCTTTTTAAAGGATAATCATAACTCATGAGAAAACCGGCCCACTGGACCTTAAAAAGTATCGCTCTAGAATTAGGTGTGTCTAATGCTACGGTTTCTAATGCGTTTAATCGCCCTGATCAGCTATCGGCTAAACGCCGAGAAGATATTCTTGCAGCGTGTAAAACTTTGGGCTATTACGGGCCTAATAAGGCCGCGCAATCATTGCGTAATGGCACATTTAATATTGTCGCTTTAGTACTGCCCGATAGTGTGGAATACATGGTGTCGGATCCTGTGGCTAGCAGCTTTATGCGCGGTGTTACTTCGGTGCTTGAAAAAAACGGCATTAATGTTTTATTGTTTTCAGGTAATAGCGATACCCTTAATAACATAGTCGACTTTGTTGATGGTTTTATTTGTTATGGCCGTCCTCGTAATAATGCATTGGTTGAGCAGTTAAAAATAGTGTCTAAACATGTGGTGACTATTGACTTTGATATAGCCCGCAATGCCTCTGTAAATATAAATAATGAGCAAGCCAGTTACGAAATTGCTAAACACGTACTGCATAATCAAAATGATAAAGTCGCTATTTTGGGACTTAGATTACTTGATGAAAACGTATTGTGCCGCGTGTATGAGCATTACGAATTTGAAGCCGGACAATCTATTTCTCATCAACGTTTACGTGGTTATCAACGCGCTTTAAGCGAGGCAAATATTACGGTAGCTGACGATCGTATTTGGAATATACCTGAAAGTAGCGAACGTTTTGCCAATATTGCTGCAAAAGAAGTACTTAGTGCATCACCGCATCCTAACGTTATAATTTGTATGAGTGATTTAATTGCCCTTGCTACAATGCGAGAAGCAATAAAGCAAGGCATAAAAATAGGTGAAGAACTGCGTATTGTGGGCTTTGATGGTATTGATGAAGCAGCCCGGTTTGTACCTCGCCTAACCACTATTCATCAAAACAGCCAAGAAAAAGGCGTTATAGCCGCTGAATTATTTATTTCTAAAGAAGAAAAAACTCAGGAAGTCAGTTACGAATTAGAGATTGGTGCGAGTAGTTAGCTTACAAGCCTTGTAATTGTTTTATGTATTAAAAAGCCAAGCTTAAGTAGCTTGGCTTTTGTTTTACATGGCGTTTATAAATTACTTTTACAGCATTAAGCTAAAAATGAATTTAAGTTAATCGTTGTTTCTTCATCACCGTTTAGCTGCGTAATCAGTGCATGGCGTAATTTAAAATCAACAGTAAGTGAAATAGTTTGCTCACCTAGTTGCCACGATAAACAACACATACTGCCTTCACCTTGGGCACTAAATTCACCTGCAAACGCGGGGTGTGAATTGCGAATTTTAATTAATTCAATTAAACCTTTTACTACAGGCTTATTCAAGGCTTTTTCGATTATATTTGCATCTAAATATGGGCGGTTAATATCACGGCCAACATTTGTATTAGCTAATAGATCCATATCATTTTCACAGGCAAATAAGCCGCCGTAATATACTTGTGGTACACCTGGTGCAAAAAATTGAATTGCACGCGACAGTAAGTAATCAAAGTCTTTAGCGCCTAATGCGTTGTAGTACGTACAGTTAACTTGATATAAGTCGACATTACTCGCCGCAGCGCCCGTAGCTTGGCGGCTTTGGTTGTTACTGTTGGCGTGCATTGTTTCTACTAGGTTATCAATCTGCTGTGCATTTAATAGCCCTGGCTTGTCGCCCATTGGACCTGCGTCAATAATGCCAATACCGTCGTGTGTATCAAGTACGGTTAAGCAATTGCGTGGCGAAATTTGTAACCATTTGAGCAGTGCATCTACATCGTTGTTAAATAAGCTGTGTAAAATAAGTGGTGGTAACGCAAAGTCGTAAACCATATTTACACGTTTTGCCACTTCTACCTGAGTTTGATAATGGCTATGTATTTCTGCAATGGTTTCCATGCCTAAATCGTTTGCTTGCTTAGATAAGTTATCTAGGTAACCAAATGTTTCATCAAGCATAAAGCAATTAGTACCCGCTTGCTTAATGGCGTAGCCCGCCGCATCTAAACGAATAATATTTACATTGTTAGCCGAAAATTTAGTAAGTACGTTATTTAAATACGCAACACCGGCTTCTACTTTTACGTTTATATCAATTTGGTTATCGGTAAAAGTGGTCCAGAAGTCATACGTTTTACCATCACCACATTTCATTGGGGTAAAGCAACTACCTGGGCGTGGGCGGTAAATTGCTTTTTGCTCAGCTTCGCTCATACCATTTGGAAATACATCTTCTTTGGTTAAAAATAAATCCCAAAATTCTGATTGCTTACCTTTAGCTAATACATCTTGAAACTGAAAAGACTGCGCCGATACATGGTTAACAATTAGGTCTGCCATTAAGTCGAGATCTTTACCTAATACTTGTATGTCTTCCCAAGTGCCTATTCTAGAATCAACTTCACTATGATCAATAGGGTCAAAGCCAGCATCGCTGCCATCAATAGGATTGTAAAATGGCAATAAGTGCACACCACCAAATACGCCTTTTAAAGGACCGTTTAAAAGTGTGGTTAGCGCGCCTATATTTTGGCCAGTGATTCGATCAGCATATGTGATCAATTGAACTTTATTCTTCATCATTGTGTGATTACCATGTTGAAACTTAATCGATTAAGATATATCTTTAACTAGCGAGTAAGAATTTACAAGTAATTTTTAATAATTTTACATACAAATTTCGTGGCTCACGTAATACTACAGTAAGCAACTGACTGACTTACGAAGTGTTAATAGAGAATTTAACGAGGAATAAACACATGACAAAATCACACACACAAGTAAGCAGCGGCCCACTGCAACAAATACGCTGGCTTACATATATGATGTTTTTTATGTTTGCCATGACCTCTGACGCAGTCGGCATGATAATCCCCGAACTTATAAAGGATTTCGGTTTGAGCATGACTCAAGCTAGTGCATTTCATTACGCTCCCATGGCATTAATAGCCTTTAGTGGATTATTTTTAGGCTTTTTAGCTGACAGCCTTGGCCGTAAAAAAACCATTATGCTGGGTTTATTAATATTTTCTGCTAGTTGTTTTTTATTTGCATTTAGCACCAGTTTTACCTTCTTTTTAGTATTGCTTTGCTGCATAGGTCTGGCCATTGGTTTATTTAAAACCGGCGCACTGGCATTGCTTGGCGATATTTCACATAGTAACGACGACCATACTAAAACCATGAACAAGGTTGAGGGATTTTTTGGCATTGGCGCTATTGTAGGCCCTGCCCTAGTTGGTGTTTTATTAGTGCAAAACGTAAGTTGGACATACCTGTATATTACTGCGGGCGTAATGTGTTTAATACTTGCTTTATTAGCATGGCGCGCAGACTACCCTGACGTGGTTAAAACAACTGAAAAGCCTGCTTCGCTTGCCACTACCCTGAAAATGGTAAAAAACCCTTATGCACTTGGCTTTTCTTTAGCCATTGCACTGTATGTAGCGACTGAAGTGGCTATTTATGTATGGATGCCAACGCTATTAAAAGACTACACAGGCTCTTGGCCGCTCCTTGCCACTTATGCACTTACTATATTTTTTATACTACGTGCTGCAGGTCGCTTTATTGCCGTATGGTTACTAAACCGTTATAGCTGGCAAGGTGTTATGGCTTATTTAAGCTTAGGCATTGCGCTTTGTTATGCGGGTACACTTATTGGTGGTGTTGACTGGGCTGTAGGGTTACTACCTCTTTCAGGTTTATTTATGTCTATGGTTTATCCAACTTTAAACTCTAAAGGTATATCGTGTTTCCCTGCTGAGCGCCATGGAGCCGTAGCCGGCGTTATATTGTTTTTTACCGCATTATCGGCTGCTTTAGCTCCTTTATTTATGGGTATGATCAGCGATTACTTTGGCCATGTGCGCTATGGCTTTTACTTAGCAACAGGGTTTGCCGTGATTTTATTTGTAGCTATGTTGTTCAATTATTTACGCGACCCATCAATGAGTGCTTTACAAGAAAGTAACCCAACAGCTTAATAAACTTGTATTTCAATACAATAAAAACACCTTAAAAATCAAAATATGAATAATAAAAGAACAAATTAAACACAAAATGATTTGCTTATTGTAAAATATTTGTTATTTTTACTTAATCGATTAAGTAAAAATAACAAATCCTGTTGGGTTCAACACAATGAGGCGTTAACATGACAACACACCACACACCTTTATATTTAATCAGTGCTTTGGCACTTGCTGTAAGCCAAGGCGTTCATGCACAAGATGAGCAAGAAACCAAAGTCCAAGCCAACAAGGGCCTTGAAACAATTGTTGTTACCGGTGTACCTCGCCGAACAACCATTATGGCGTCGAGTTCATCAGTAAGCAGTTTATCGCTTGAACAAGTAGAGGTGTCTACACCTCGCTCAACGGCTGAAGCATTTAGAATTATTCCGGGTGTTCGCGCCGAATCAACTGGCGGCGAAGGTAACGCTAACATTGCTGTTCGTGGTTTACCTGTAGCATCGGGTGGCGCTAAGTTTTTACAACTACAAGAAGATGGCCTTCCTGTTATGCAGTTTGGTGATGTTGCCTTTGGTAATTCAGATATTTTTATGCGATTAGATAATACGGTGCAGACTATCGAATCGATTCGTGGTGGCTCAGCATCTACTGCAGCAAGTAATGCACCTGGTGGCATTATTAACTTTATCTCTAAAAATGGCAAAAGCGAATCTGGCAGTGTGTCTACAACTCTAGGCCTAGATTATGACAGCGTTCGTACAGACTTCGAATACGGTACTTACTTAACCGATAGCGTGCGTTTTCATGTTGGTGGTTTTGTTCGTCAAGGCGAAGGCCCGCGCGAAACAGGTTACACGTCTAATAAAGGTGGCCAAATAAAAGCTAACCTTACTAAAGATTTCGACAACGGTTACGTGCGCCTTTATTACAAACACTTAGACGATAAAAGTGTTGGCTACCTTCCTATGCCAATGTACTCAAATGGTGACTCTATTGCTGGCTTTGATGCGCAATCAGACACACCTCACTCAGCGTTATTTACTAAAACAGTACGTTTAAATAGTGAAAACCAAATCAGTAGCGGCGATATCCACGATGGTATGAATCCAAAGGTTGACTCTGTTGGTTTCGAAGCTGTATTTGATTTAGATAACGATTGGCGTATCGAAAACCGTTTTCGTAAATCATCAATTAGCGGTAACTTTAATTCACCTTTCACAGAACAAGTAGGCAGTGCAACATCAATAGCAGAAAGCATTGGTGGCGCAGGTGCAACCTTGAGTAACGCGAACACCGGTGAAGCGTTTAACGATGGTTTAGCAATGAAGATGGTGACATTTGATGTCACAATGAATGACTTTGGATCTATAGTTAATGACTTTAAATTAACTAAATCGTTCGACGATAATACCAGTCTTACATTTGGTTACTATGCATCTACGCAAAACATTGCGATGTCGTGGTTATGGAACTCTTACGTAATGGAGCTCAAGGGTGACAATGCTTCATTATTAAATGTAACAGGTGCCGATGGCACTGAGTTATCTGAAAACGGTTTATACGCTTACAGTGCATTTGGTAACTGCTGCCAACGTGATTACGATACGGAATACGATACACGCGCCCCTTACGTAGCATTTTCTACTAAGCTAGGTGATGTCAGTATTGATGCTAGTGCTCGCTACGATAGCGGTGAAGCTCGCGGAACATACGCAGGTGCAGTGACTTCAACAGTAGATATGAACCGCGACGGTGAAATATCAATCCCTGAGCAAAACGTTGCAGGTATTGATACTGCAAACGCAAGTCCAGTAAATTATGACTGGAACTATTCTTCTTATTCAATTGGTGCTAATTATCAAATTGACCCAAGCCTTGCTACGTTTGCACGTATTAGTAAAGGTGGTCGTGCAAATGCTGACCGTCTTTTATTTGGTAAAGTACGCGCCGACGGCTCTGTTGCAAAAGAAGACGCTGTTGATGAAGTAAACCAGTTTGAGTTTGGTGTTAAGAAGCGCTTTGATTCGTTATCAGTATTTGCTACTGCGTTTTTTGCCGAAACTGAAGAGCAAAACTTTGAAGCAACATCACAAACATTTTTTGACCGTGAATACGAAGCAAAAGGGATTGAAATAGAATCTACTTACTTTATTGATGCATGGGATTTTCGCGGTAATTTAACCTGGACCGATGCAGAAATAGCAAAAGATGCGCTTAACCCAGATGTTGTAGGTAATACGCCACGTCGTCAAGCCGATTTAATTTACTCATTAATGGCACGTTACAACTATGAAAAAGGCGCTGCAGGGGTAAGTTTCATTGGTACTACCGATGCGTACGCTCAAGATAATAACGACTTGCAATTTGACGGCTACACACAGGTAAATGGCTTTGTAAGCTATGATTTATCTGAAAACCTTAATATTGCGCTTAATGTGAACAACCTATTTGATACAGTAGGTATTACAGAAGCAGAAGAAGGCTCAGTACCTGAAAACAACATTATTCGTGCCCGTGCTATTAACGGCCGCACAACGTCGGTAACTTTAAAATACGCTTTTAACTAAATGTGTATTGCGCTGCGGTGAGTAGTCACTGTAGCGCCTTTTAAAGTATGAATAATTAACACCCTTCACGTTTTTTAGCCTAGCCTTGCTAGGCTTTTTAGGATATTCCAAATGACCAAACTTCTGTGCTTAGGCGAGCTATTAATTGATATGCTGCCACAAGATGCGAATAACTCTGCCTATTTACCTATACCAGGTGGCGCACCTGCCAATGTAGCTGTTGGCTATGCAAAACTCGGAGGTGAAGCTGCATTTTGTGGTGGTAGAGGGGACGATCATTTTGCCAATCAATTAAGTAATGCATTAGCGCAATACAATGTAAATACAGACTATTTATTTACCATTGCAGGCTCACAAACCGCTATGGTTATAGTAAGCCTTGATGAAACCGGCGAGCGTAGTTTTGGCTTTTATCGCCATAACACAGCCGATGTACTGTTAACCCAGGCGCATTTAGTGCGTATAAATTGGCAAGAAATAAGTACACTACACTTTTGCTCAAACACATTGACCGAATCAGCCATTGCCAGCACAACGGTTAAAGCGCTAGAACTTGCAAAAGCGAATAATAAGCTCGTCAGTTTTGATGTGAATTTACGCTACAGCTTGTGGGAAAACACAAACGATATAGCAAGCAATGTAAAAGCTTGTTACACCTATTGTGACATAGTAAAACTCTCGCGTGATGAGCTTAATTTTTTAGCCCAACATAGTGATACAACGAGCGATGATTACATTCAAACGCTATTAAATACCGGAGTAAAACTGGTGTTTTTAACCGATGGGCCAGAGCCTGCCAAGGTTTACCACAGCGCATTTACACTTAACGAATCTGCACCAAAAATAAACGCCGTAGATACAACAAGCGCGGGTGATGCATTTATAGCGGGGGTTTTATACTACTTAAATAACTTAGGAAGTGATTTACCACTAGCAGATAAACTAAATGATAAAGCGAGCGTAAAAGACGCCCTGCACTTTGCTCTTAAATGTGGCTCAAAAGCCTGTTTAACTAAAGGAGCCTTTCCGGCATTACCTGTATTAGCTGATGTAATTTAAACGATTAAAGCCCCATATTATGAGGCTTTAAAGTAATTTATCCGTGTGACTTCTCATAGGACAAAGGTTTACAGCGAAACTGCTAATCAATCTATAGTTGCGGTGGTATTTTAAAGATATCGAACCTCGCAAAATATGATTTTCTTTGAGTATAGGTGATAGCTTAAGGCCCATACTGATACAACTCAAAGATCAGCTATAACGGGTGTTTTGCTACTTCATTTGAAGTGGTTAATTATGCATTTTTTAATCGAGTGATTTGGTTTGCTACATCAGTTAAATAACCGGTTTTAAGCCAGACTGTTGCGCCTGTACTTCCTGCTTTAGCATTAACAGTGCTATTAATAGGCACTCTTAACCAGCTATTTTTAATAAGGGTATCTGTTTGCTCGTTAAGCAATCCCTCAAGTACTAACAGCTCAGCCCCATCCTTTGCATTTATAACCATGTCGGTGTTAGGTTTAAAGTGCAGTAAGCTTACCTCTTCAAAGTTATCTTTATATAAAGAAATTACGCTAACATTATTAAACTGGGGGTGCGTAACGCCTTGCATTTTTTTAGTGTGTAAACACACATGCTGTCTATCTTGTGGTTGAAACTGCCACAATTTTACAAATATTACGCAGCCCCCCTGAGATCCCGGTTTGTGCTTTGACTGGGGAGGATTGCGAATATAACTACCTACAGGGTAATCGCCGTGCTCATCTTGAAATACGCCATCGAGCACTAAAAACTCTTCACCACCTGTATGTACATGCGGCGAAAATTCACTACCAGGCGCATAACGTACTATGCTTGTGGCGCGAGCAACTTCATCGCCTACTCTATCTAAAGGGCGTCTATGCACTCCCGCTATTGGCGAGGCTACCCACTCTAGTTTTTCACTATGTACAACAACGCGCTTACTAAAATCAGCGGCTATTTTCATTTTGTACTTCCTAACTCAGTTAAAGCAATTAACAAATAATAGCAGTTATATTAGTGGCATTAAATTAAGTCATGTTATTTAGCCGTAAGTGTGATGGAGCTTTATTATTGGGCATAAAAAACGAGCAGGTTTAGCTGCTCGTTTTTAATTAACACTTATGATTTATGATCATTTTTTAATTAATAACTTTTACTCTGCCTTTGTGCTTAGAGTGCACTATGGCAAGTGTAATAAAACCAATTACCGCTACCACTGCACCAATTGGCTTACCCATATCACTTGATAAGTTAAGACCAATTGCCGCTGTCATAATGTATGAAAGCGTCACTGCTGTAGCAATTACTGCAGGAATACTGGCAATCCAATGGAATGCACCGCGGTCAAACAAGTACTTAGTTGCCAGCCATAATACGCTAGTAGAAAGCAGCATGTTTGAGAACGCAAAGTAGCGCCAAATAAGCGAGAAGTCGAGTTTAGTCATAAAGTAAGCAATTGCTAAAATTGGAATCGCTACTAATAAGCGGTTACGTAAGCTTTGCGGAATATTAAACGCATCAACCACGGTTAAACGCAGTGAACGAAACGCAGTATCACCTGAAGTAATTGGGAATACAGCTACAGCAATAATAGCCATAACACCACCAAATACACCTAAGTAGCTATTAGCAATATGATTAACCACTAAACCTGGGCCACCTTGATCAAGTAATGCTTTTAAACCGGCATAACCTTCTGGGAATGCAGCAATACCAGCAAGTGCCCAAACACAACCAACAATACCTTCACACATCATGGCGCCGTAATATACCGGGCGTACATATTTTTCGTTTGTTAAACAGCGTGCAATAATAGGTGCTTGCGTTGAGTGAAAACCACTAATAGCGCCACAGGTAATTGTTATAAATAACAATGGCCACGTAGGTAAACCATCCGGATTTGGCTCTAAAAAGTCATGTGCATGGTCACCACTAAAGTAAGCTAAAAAGTCACCTGCAACGGGTAAGTGTGGCGCGTTAATCAATAACGAAACTGCAATAGCAACAGTCATTACAATCATTAAAGCGCCAAAAATTGGGTAAAACTTAGTAATGATTTTATCAATTGGTAGCAAGGTCGCTAAAAAGTAATACGCTAAAATAGCCAACACCCAAAAGGTGTTATTTGCCAGCATTGTACCTTCAAAAAAATCAAGGTTACTTAATAAGCCCGCAGGGCTCATAATAAATACTACACCTACAAAAAACAATAGCATGGCAGTAAATATCAGCATAAAGCCTTTAAATACAATATTGTAGTAATGCCCGGCTATTTCTGGCAGGCTTTTTCCGTCTTCTTTTATACTCATAACACCTGAGAAGAAGTCGTGAACAGCACCACCTAACACGTTACCTAGTACAATCCAAACTAGTGCAACGGGTCCGTATAAGGCACCAAGAATAGGACCAAAAATAGGACCTACACCGGCGATGTTTAAAAATTGAATTAAAAATGCACGCACAGGATGAATAGCCACGTAATCAACACCTTCGCTAAAGCGCTTTTGTGGTGTTTCAATCGTTGAGTCTAAACCTGCTTGCTTTTCAACAAAGGGACTATAAAATTTGTAACCCAGTATTAAAATTGTGATGCAGATAAAAAAGATGATCATAAAGCATGTTTCTCTTTTTGTATTTGTATTAAAGAGCGCACTGTTTGCCGCTCCGGCCTTTCATTCCGTTAATAATCGACGAACATTAACAAAGGATTAATATTCTTACTATAAGACGTTTAGCTAATACTATAGTCGAATAAAATAACTTAGACCTATTTCGTGGCCTTATTGAGCGTTAACTGTACAGAATGTAAAGATTTAGAGTAATATCGAGTAGGGTGAGGCTTATGCCTCATCCCTCTCACAGAACCGTACGTACGGACCTCGTATACGGCTCCTGTACCCTTCACATTTTATCAACTTATTTCCTAAACGCTGATAAAGCAAGCCATC
>NZ_JACJDO010000004.1:76392-144518 GCF_014163535.1 Pseudoalteromonas sp. SR45-4 | reverse complement strand
TGTTGCCTACATGGATGTAGGTAAGGGGCGTGAGCAGGACGCGGAAGCTTTGCTCGGTTTTTACTTAGCCCACTAGGTTACAAACCTCGCGCCGTGATTAAATCGCCCCTAGTTTGAACAAATTTCAATCCGCAAAGGTCAACAGACCCTAGTATTTATACGTAGTTATTACCTATTTATATGGGCAATAACCACGCTACCTAAGCTAATTAAACTGTATTATCTCAAGTCCGGCAGTTATTGTACCGTCATCTTCTTTGCTGGCGCGTATCACCTTAGCCGTTGCGTCTAAAGGCGCAATACTCGGATGAGTTGAGTCTATATGTACCAATAAAATAGTGTTTGGCTCAAGTAACTCATCTAAATGCAACGACAACCCAGTTGCACTCAAATCTACACATTCTGCATTATAATTTAAGCCAGCAATCGGCTCTATTGTGGTTAGCTTTGCTGGTGTATTGATCTGCATACGTCGAAAATTTCGCTTATCATCTGTAAACATAATTTTTCCTATACTATTTTATTAATTTGCTCTAACAACAGTGGTACAGAAAACGGCTTAACAACATAAGCATCACAGCCCGCGTCAAACCCAGCTTGCTTTTCAAGCGGTGACTCCAGCCCTGACACCATAACAATAGGGATGTTTTTTGTCTCAGGTGTATGTTTAAGCATTCTACACGTATCGTAACCATCCAGCCCTGGCATACATACATCAAGTAAAATAATATCGGGCGGATTAGCAATAGCAGAGGCTAAACAGCTTGTTCCAGAATCGGCATAATTAACATCAAACTTTGCGCTAAGTGCTGCTTTGAGTATTTCATAATTAAAATACTCGTCATCTACCACTAGTAGTTGTTGTTGTACTTTATGTTCTATTGATGAGGACATGGCTATGTCGTTTCCTTCTCAAAACAAAAAATAAGTTCTACTATTAAGTACTTAAGCTTAATAGTAGATACACCTTTTACTCTATTTCTTTTATTGCATTTAACACACGTTTTGCCGAAATTGGATACGGAGTACCCAAGGTCTGTGCAAATAAAGACACTCTCAACTCTTGCTGCATCCAAAAGATAGCTTCTACCTCTTTTGGAATTGGCATCCCTTTAGGGGTTTTGTTTGCTTGCTTTTTATACTCTTGAGCCACTTTATCAAGCTCAAGTACACATAATCTATCGCGATTTGGATCTATGGGTAACTTTTCTAAACGTTTTTGAATCGCTTTTAAATAACGGATTAAGTCACTTAGCTTAGTTGCCCCATGTTGGCTTACAAAGCCTTTAAAAACAAGAGACTCTAATTGCGATTTAATATCTCCATGCGCAGTGATCATGGTTAAATCTACCCGTCCTTTCATTTTTTTATGTAAGGCATGGGCTATACTTAACACTTGCTCTACTTGCGTGGCAATTTCAACTACAGCGTCACCAAGCTCACCACGTATATGCTCTTTTACATTTTCAAACGCGTCGCTGGTGCGAATGTCACCGTACTTTAATAATAAGCTATCAACACCGGCGGCAATGCAGTCATCAATTAAATCGGCTATTTTACCAAAAGGATTAAAATACAATCCAAGCTTAGCCTTATTTGGTAAGTTTTGCTGCAAATACTTTATTGGTGAAGGCACATTTAATAATACTAATCGGCGCAGCCCTTGTTGATGGGCAACCTGTGCTTTTACTTCGTTATCGAAAAGCTCAATAGCAGCAGTTGATTTTTTATCCACCAGCGCCGGATACGCTTTAATTTCGTATTGCCCTTGTTTTTTTACATATGAGTTAGGTAGCTCGCCAAAATCCCACTGCGTTAAGTCTGCTTTTTCTATGCCTTTATCGGCTACTTTGGATAATGTTTGCGTTACTTCGCCTTGTAGCTGCGCTTTAAGTTTGGCTAAATCTAGGCCACGCGCGAGTAACTTATCGTTATCGCCACGTACTTCAAACTGCAAACGTAAATGTGCTGCCAAGGCACTTAAATCCCAGGCATCAGGGTCAACTCGCACCCCTGTCATTTTTAATAGTCGATTACTAAGTGCGTCAATTAAACTCCCCTGCAATGGTTCAATAGCCGCCAAAACAGCATCGGCATAGTTAGGCGCAGGTACAAAATTACGGCGCAGTGACTTAGGCAATGATTTAATTAAACCACTTATTAACTCATGTCGAAACGCAGGTATATGCCAGTCAAAGCCGCTTTCTTGCACTTGGTTTAATAGCGCAACCGGTATTTGTACCGCCACACCATCAACCGCTTGACCGGGATCGAAATGATACGCTAAAGGTAAAATCAAATTATCTTGCTGCCAAGTATCTGGGTAGTCAAACTCGGTAATACTGCTTGCACCATGCTGCATTAAGTCATCGCGGCTCATTTGCAAATAGTGTTTATTTTGTTGTTTTTGCGTTTTATACCATTTTAAAAATGCTGCACGATTATTAATTTCTTTTGGAATTTTTTTATCGTAAAACTCAAATAAAGTTTGCTCATCAACTAAAATATCGCGCCTGCGTGACTTGTTTTCAAGCACTTGAATATCTTCAATCAGCTCGCGGTTAAACTCTAAAAAGCTTTCGTTTAACCCCAGTTCTTGCTCAACTAATGCGGTGCGAATAAACAGCTCACGGCTCACTTTAGGATCAATATTGCTATACACGCAGCGGCGCTTATTGACGATTAGCAGGCCATATAAGGTTTGTTGCTCAAAGGCGATTACCGCACCGGGTTTTTTCTCCCAATGTGGCTCTGTATAACTGCGCTTAACCAAATGCTGCGCCAGTGGCTCAACCCAGTTAATGTCTATTTTGGCGTTAGTGCGGGCATATAATTTACTGGTTTCTACCAGCTCTGCCGACATTAGCCATTTTGGGCTCTTTTTAAATAACCCCGACCCCGGAAAAATATGAAACTGGCTATTACGCGCGCCTTTATAAATTTGTTTTTCATCTTTAAAGCCAATATGGCTAAGCATACCGCTCAGTAATGCTTTGTGAACTTGCTCACCGTCGGCAGCATTCGATGTGGCTTTCATACCCATTTCGTTGCATACGGTACTTATTTGATAAACAATATCTTGCCATTCACGAAGGCGCATATAAGCGAGGAAGTCTTTTTGGCAGAGTTTTCTAAACTGGCTATTAGTCAGCTCGCTTTGTTGCTCTTCTAAATAATTCCACAAGTTTAAAAATGCAATAAAGTCTGAATCAGGATCATCAAAACGGCCGTGTTTTTCGTTTGCCGCAGCACGTTTTTCTTGCGGGCGCTCACGGGGGTCTTGAATAGACAGTGCCGCCACTATAATAATTACTTCACGTAGCGCACCGAGCTTATGTGCGGTTAACACCATTTTAGCTAAACGCGGATCGACCGGTAAACGGCTTAATTCTCGCCCTGACTGGGTAAGCGCTGTTTTGTCGTTACGTTTAGTGGGATGTACGGCTTGAAGTTCCTCAAGCAAGGTTAAACCGTCGCTAATATTACGACTATCTGGAGCTTGTACAAATGGAAACTGCGCCATGTCGCCTAAACCCAGCGCTAGCATTTGTAAAATAACCGAGGCTAAGTTAGTACGTAGTATTTCAGGGTCGGTAAACTCAGGGCGCGATAAAAAGTCATCCTCGGCGTATAAACGAATACAAATACCCGCCTCTACGCGGCCACAACGTCCCATTCGCTGATTTGCACTGGCTTGCGATATTGGCTCTATAGGCAGGCGCTGTACCTTGGTGCGGTAACTATAACGGCTAATACGCGCCGTACCCGGATCAATTACATAACGAATCCCCGGTACGGTTAACGATGTTTCGGCCACGTTGGTCGATAAAATAATATGGCGGCGCGAGTGCGGTGCAAATATACGGTTTTGCTCGGCGTTTGATAGTCGCGAATAAAGCGGTAATATATCAGTGTGTTTTAAATTACGTTTACTGAGAGCATCGGCGGTATCGCGTATTTCACGCTCACCATTTAAAAATATTAAAATGTCGCCAGGGCCTTCTGCACACAGTTCATCTACAGCATCAAAAATACCTTGCAGTTGGTCGCCTTCGGCTTCCATATCCTCTTTATTTATCTCAGTAACTGGGTTGTAACGTACATCAACCGGGAAGGTTCGCCCTGATACTTCTATAATTGGCGCATCATCAAAGTGCTTTGAAAAACGCTCTGGATCGATCGTTGCTGAGGTAATTATTATTTTTAAATCGGGGCGCTTAGGGAGTAAATTTTTTAAATAACCTAAAATAAAGTCAATGTTTAAGCTACGTTCGTGCGCTTCATCAATAATAATGGTGTCGTATTGATTTAAAAATCGATCTTGTTGAATTTCGGCAAGTAAAATCCCGTCGGTCATTAGTTTAATATAGGTATTATTCGAGACCTGATCACTAAAGCGTATTTTAAAACCAACTTGTTGGCCAAGTTCACACTGCATTTCTTCTGCAATACGATTAGCCACCGTTCGTGCTGCTAGTCGCCTTGGTTGGGTGTGGCCAATTAAGCCATCAACCCCACGCCCTAGCTCTAAACACATTTTAGGAATTTGCGTGGTTTTACCTGAACCGGTTTCACCTGCAATAATAACCACTTGGTTATTAGCAATGGCGTTTTTAATCACATCCTTTTTTTGACTCACCGGTAATTGCTCTGGGTAAGTCACTTTAGGCAGAGCCGCTAAACGCTGCGCGCGCAGTGCTTGGCTACGGGTAATGTCGGCCGCTATTTTTTCAAGCGCGTTGGCATGCTTATTCTCATCGGTTATTTTTTTTACGCCATGTAAGCGTTTTTTAAAAATGAATTGATCTTTTTTCAAGCACGTCTTTAGCTCGCCAAACAACTGACCTAGGTTTACCACCCGCATACCTTATAAAATTAGTAAAAGAGCCGCAATTGTAGCAAATTAAATGGCTGGGGTTAATCCTACAAAGTGCATAACGCTTAGTAGTTTGTTATATAAGCCACCAGCCAAACAAATAAAGCGCTTATTCGCCTTTAAAAATGCCTACATAAGTGGCTTGGGTATTTGATTTACTGGCTCTGTACATACCTGAGGTATTAAACGGCAAACTAATATTACCTTTAGTATCCACTATAATAACACCGCCCGTACCGCCTATTGGTGCAAGTACCCCATTAATCACTTCGTCCCCTGCTTGCGTTATGGTTTTACCTTGGTATTTAACGCGCGCACAAATATCGCTGGCTACATTGTAACGAATAAAATACTCACCATGGCCGGTAGCCGATACCGCACACGATTCATTTTCCGCAAACGTTCCTGCACCAATTACCGGCGCATCACCAATACGGCCATAGCGTTTGGCGGTCATACCGCCGGTTGATGTACCAGCTGCTAAATTGCCATTTTTATCCAGTGCTACCGCACCAACCGTGCCCATTTTATAGTTATTTGGCAAGGCTTTATGCGCCGCTTGATAATCTTTACTGGTTGCTTTGGCTTTATCTAATTTTTGCTTTGCTTTTAATAATGCTTTATAGCGGTGCTCGGTATCAAATAAGTTATTTTCGATTAAGGGAATACCTTGCTCTTTAGCAAATTCTTCAGCGCCTTGCCCACTGAGCATGACGTGTACTGAATTATCCATAACCAAACGTGCTAAATTAATTGGGCTCTCTACATGCTTAACACCTGCAACTGCGCCCGCCTGACGATTACGACCATCCATAATTGATGCATCGAGCTCATGGCTGCCATCGTAAGTATAAACCGCGCCACGCCCTGCATTAAAATAAGTAGACTGCTCCATCACTTGAATCGCTGCCGTTATGGCATCTAAGCTTTCGCCGCCTTGCTCAAGTACTTTATAACCGGCCTCTACCGCTTGGGTTAATTTAGCACGATAAGCTTGCTCTTCTTTGGGCGTAAATTTACTTTTTTCAATCGTGCCCGCACCGCCATGAATGGCAATAGCAAAAGGTACTTCTGCGCTTAAGGCGTTATTGCTTACGCTAATAAAACTAGTGGCGATAAGCGCCATTAAAAGTGATTTTTTCATAATGAGCTCTTATAAACTTCAGTGAAACCAATGTGGATGGTCGCTAACTATTTATCAAGTAAAGTAAGTTTAAACACATAAAAAAAGCGCCCAAAGGCGCTTTTTTTTGCTGGTTTAAATTATTACGCTTGTTGCGCTTTTAAACGAGCTAAACGTGCTACTTGATGCGTAGACGTTAAAAAAGAATAAATTGGTGCTAAATAACCACGTTTACGTAGCTCTAAAAAGTCAGCATCACTTAATTCATTAAGTTTTTTCTCATCGATAAGGTAAATACCGTTGATGTCTTTTTTCTCGCCTTTAATATCAACTGTTAGCGTTTGCGCTACTAAAAGCTCTTTATCGGCTAAAAACTTCGTAAAAGCATCTGTGATCTGTGAAAACTCAATAAACGATACTAATGCTTCTTTACGACGCTTTAAGTAGTCAGTTTCTTCGCCGTTTTCAAACAACGCATTACCTTCTTCTTCGCCAACTAATGGGCTCGCTTCGTCAATAACAATACCGTATTGATCTTGATCTGGGTGTTTTACTAAACCTAGTGGGTAGCGCGTCGTAGCCATTGGTGCAAATGCTGCCGTCCACTTATCGCCTTCAACAAACAAGTTTTCGCCTGGCTCAAGGCCAAACATAGCAACTGCTTGAAAAGTGCCTGTTTCGTTATTTTTAACGAAAGACATTGGAAATTCATTCGCTATACGCGCAAATTCATGTGCAACTACTGGCACTAAATGTTGCGTTTTCATAAATTCTACATTGATGCCGTTTTTAATTTTAGTATTGGCATGTTTTTCGTTGTGTAAAGGCTGTACTTGTTGCTCCGCCATGTTACTGCTCCGTTTATTTTTAATTTGTATGTTTCTTTGTTAATACCTTTAGGCTAATGCTTTTGAGCAAAAAAAGGAAGGGAAACTTTTATGACAACCGTTTTGATAAAATAAAATTTAAATAAATCTGAACCTTGCCAAAAAACGTACACATAACAAGGGTTAAATCTGCTTAAAAAGCACACACAGCAAGGCTATTTAACATACAGGCTTGTTTTTAATGTTAACCTGTTTTAACAAAATCACGTTACTAACCACGTTATTTTGGATAATAATTACACAAATAAAAAGGCAGCTAGTTATAGCTGCCTTTTTATTTGTTCATTCGCACTCATTTTAAATTACGGCGCCCAATAAACCTCAATATTAATACTTGGGTGATTTAGCACTGCGCGCAGTGGCATGTCGTTTACATCTCCGCCCGCTTTGGCTTGCTTATACACAGCGAGTTTTTCATCACCGCTAATAAGTAGCTTAACCACTTTAGATTGCGCTATCGCGTTTAATGTAAGTGTCATACGCTCAGTTATACTGCCAGTTACATCACTTTCAATGGCATTAATTGCACACACCAGTTGATCCGAGTTTAGGCCTATTTCTAAACCCTCTGCATGTGGGAATAATGACGCAGTATGACCATCTGGCCCCATACCTAAAATAGTCACATCATACGGGCGTTTTAACGCAGCATAAGCAGCTTCACACACTGCAGTGCCTTGCTGCGCTGTCTCGGCGCTATTTTTCATCGTGACAAAGTTAGCCGCAGCACCATAGTTTTGTAATAACGTGCTGTTAATAAATGCTTCGTTACTTTTTTCGTGGCTCGCATCTACCCAACGCTCGTCAACCATAGCAACATCAACATGTTGCCAATTTAAATCAAGGGTTGATAAATGCTTATACGCCGCAGCAGGGGATGAGCCGCCCGATACCATTAATACTGCACGGCCATCATTGCTTATGCCATCACGTAATGATTGTTCAAGTGTTGCTGACAGCTCTGCTGTAAGCGCCTCTTTACTATCAAAAAACTTTTCAATTATTGTTGCCATTATGCTCCCTTATCACCGGTGTTAAACCATACATGGTTGTTCTCTGCTAATAATTCGTCAGCATCTTCTGGGCCCCAGCTACCTGCACGATAAAGCGCCGGTTTGCCTTTTTCTTGCCAGCGGTCGATGATTGGATCAATCCACTTCCATGCTTGGCGTACTTCATCACGATGGATAAATAACGAAGGATTATTAGCGGCTGCATCTAGCATTAAGCGCTTGTAGGCATCTGAGTGAAAACCATTGCTATAGGCTTGTGAAAGCTCAATATTCATCGTTACTGGCTCAAGCTGCATTTCAAGGTTATCTAAGCGTTTAGACATCAATGTTAGCTGAATAGTTTCCTCTGGTTGTAGGCGAATCACCAAGCGGTTTGGCTCTATTTCGCCTACGCTGTCTTCGTATACATTGTGTGATACTTTTTTATATTGCACTACAATTTCAGCACAGCGTTTAGCCATGCGTTTACCAGTGCGCAAATAAAATGGCACACCTGCCCAACGCCAGTTATCAATATGCGCTCGAATACCTACAAAGGTTTCGGTTTTACTTGAACCTTCATTAAGCTCTTCTAAGTAACCTGGTACAATTTTACCGTTTAGATCACCTGGTACATATTGGCCACGAATAATATTTTTATCTACGTCGCTGCCAATAAGTGGACGCAGCGCTTCCAATACTTTGAGCTTTTCGTTGCGAATACTATTGGCATTAAGTTTATGGGGTGATTCCATTGCTACTAAACATAACAGTTGTAACAAGTGGTTTTGAACCATATCACGCAGCGCACCGGCTTTGTCGTAAAAGCCTGCACGGGTTTCAAGGCCCACAGTTTCTGAAATGCTAATTTGAATATTATCGATTGATTTAGCATCCCACATGTTTTCAAACAACGAGTTTGAAAAACGCAGTGCCATTAAGTTTTGAACAGTTTCTTTACCTAAGTAATGATCAATTCGGAAAATTTGCTCTTCGCTAAAATACTCTGCGATTTTTCCATTGATAGCCTCAGCAGATTCACCACAATAACCAATAGGCTTTTCAACCACTACACGTGAAGTAGGCGTTATTAAGTTTTTAACAGATAATATTTCACAGCAAGTGCCGTACACAGCAGGTGGTAGTGATAAATAAAATACGCGAGATTTAGTGCTGTCGTGCTCATCTAAAATACCTTTTAGCACATCCCAGTTATCGTCAGGGGCTGTTACATTGCTAACAACAGGTACTAAAAAAGTAGCAAAGGCTTTCCAATCTTTAGCATTAAACTCATCCTTTGCTAAAAACTCTTTTAAGGCTTTGTGTGCTGTTTCTATGTACTCAGCACGTTGGGTTTCTTCGCGTACCGTTGGCAAAATACGTGAGCCTTCAGGTAAATTACCTTCTTGATATGCTCGATACATTGCAGGTAGTAATTTGCGTAACGCAAGGTCACCACCGCCCCCAAAAATTATAATATCAAAAGGATTAAGCATAGTTACTCTCTACGTTTGTGCTACCTGGCACTACCCGTTAGGTAATCAGATATAGCGGTTTATTGCTTGAATGATGTCGGTTTTTATAAATATATTTGCACAAAAACCTGCTTTGTTATGCTGTGATGATGATGTTTTTTATTTAACCACACTGCTGGCTATTTATTATTAATTTTATCATCTGCGCTTAAAAATGGGCCTTAGGGAACTGTAATTCCTCTCACAAAAATACAGTCCCTAAGTACACCAGCGCTACCCGTTCAAAGGTATTTGGTTGCTTATGTTACTAAGCTAAATTTTTACTGCGTACGATGTTGCTTATAATACGCCATTAAGCCATTAGTTGAACTATCATGAGCATATTTAACGCGCTCATCAACTAACTCGGCTTCTATTTTTGATGCTAATCCTTTACCTAGCTCAACACCCCATTGATCAAATGAGCAAATTTCTAAAATAATGCCTTGGCAAAAAATCTTATGCTCATACAACGCAATTAAGCGCCCTACCGTTTTAGCGTCTACGCTATCTAGTAACATAGAGGTAGTTGGGCGGTTGCCTTGATGAATTTTGTGCTTTAGTAACTCATCTATTTGTGCCTGAGATTTACCCTTAGCGGTTAAATCTGCGGTGATCTCTTGCTCATCTACGCCATTCATTAGTGCTTCTGTTTGCGCAAAAAAGTTCGATAATAAAATATCGTGATGTTTATCAACGTTTACTTGCGGCTTAATTGAGGCAATAAAATCAGCCGGTACAATAACATTACCTTGATGCAAACATTGGTAAAATGCGTGTTGCCCGTTAATCCCGGTCATACCCCAAATAATTGGCACTGTTGTATAAGGCACAGTTTCACCCGCAAAGTTAACATGCTTGCCGTTACTTTCCATTTCACCTTGTTGTAAGTACGCAGGCAGCATGTGCAGCGCTTGGTCATAAGGTAAAATAGCTTGCGAGGTGTAACCTAAAAAGCTGGTATTCCACACACTTAATAATGCCATAATAAGCGGAATATTTTGCTCTAGTGGTGCGTTTTTAAAGTGCTCATCAACTTCGTATGCACCCTCTAAAATTGCTTCAAAAGCGTCATATCCTGCATATAATGCAATCGGTAAACCAATAGCGCTCCATAATGAAAAGCGACCACCAACCCAATCCCACATCGTAAATACGTTGTCGTTACTAATGCCAAACTCGGCTGTTTTTTCTAAATTAGTGCTCACCGCAACAAAATGCTTAGCAATAGCGGCGTTATCTTTAGCTGTTTGTAAAAACCAATCAACCGCTGTTTTAGCGTTGGTCATTGTCTCTGACGTGGTAAACGTTTTTGATGCAATAACAAACAAGGTTGTTTCAGCATCAATATTTTTTAATACCGAGGCAATTTGTACCCCGTCAGCATTCGACACATAATGTACATTTAAGGTATCGTCACTTAATGCTTTTAATGCTTCGGTTGCCATTTGCGGGCCAAGGTTTGAACCACCTACACCTATACTTACTACATCTTTTACTGGCTTACCACTGTAGCCTAACCACTTACCACTGCGTACTTTTTCAACAAACAGTTTAATTTTAGCAAGTTCGTTATCAACCAACTCAGTTACATTTTCACCATCAACAATAAGTGGCGTATGAGCGCGGTTACGTAATGCTGTGTGTAACACTGCTCGGTTTTCGGTGATATTAATTTTTTCACCGTTAAACATTTTTTCACGCCAAGCGCTAATGTCACACTCTTTAGCTAATGCAATTAACTGCGTAAAAACATCTTTATCAACACGTTGTTTTGAGTAATCAAATAATAATCCAGGGATTTGCGTAGAAAACTGAGAAAAACGCGCGTCATCTTTAGCAAATAAATCCCTAAGATGGCTTTGTTTCATCTTGGTTGCACTTTTTTCAAGCGCTTGCCAACTTGCTAATTGCGAACGGTTAGTCATGTAAACATCCCCTAAAATATTAATCTATTGATTTAAATGTATTTATTATATAAAACTTAGTTAATTAACATATATAGCAAAGTTAAAAATGAGCTGTTTTTATATTTTATGCTGTGAATGATAACGTAATTTTTTGCTTTTGACACCGGTATCATAAAATTAATATATTAATTTAACAACCCATTCAGAGGCGACTCAGTTAGCTTAATTTGGCAAATAAATAAAAAGGCCGACAAATGCCGGCCTTAATTATATTTATTTGCTAACTAATTTTAACTTCCCAGTGCCAAACCGCCATTTAAATTATAAACCGAGGTATAACCTAGCTCAATTAAATTAGCTGCTGCCAACTTTGAGCGGTTACCACTGCGGCACACTAAAATATATTGATTATTTTTATCTAGCTGCTGCTCTACTATTGCGTTTGCCATACGACTAAGCGGAATATTTAAGGTTTTAGCTGTAGCAACATTTAACAGCGATGAAATATTATTAGCGCCATGCTCATAGGGTTCGCGCGTATCAATTAAATATACATTGCCGTGGCTGAGCATTTCTTTTGCCTGTGAATAACTCAATTGCTGTGTATTTGTATCTGGTTGCGCATTTACATAACCACAAAGCTGGTTGTTATTATCTGTTTGTTTTTGCTCATCGTGCTGCTGCTTTTTAGCAGCAAATTCATCTTTCGTTATTTGCTTAGATAATAATGCGCTCAATAAAGGAGTTTGCTGTTGTTGCACCGCCCAGTTCATAGCAAAACACTGTTGGTAATCGTGTCCTGAGCAAATAACCGCCTCTGGGGTTAACTGCTGCGCTAATAATATTAACGAGTCAGCCATTTGCTCTGCACTACCACCAAGCAAATGAGTATTACCCAGCCCCGCTGGTAAAATGAGATCACCACAAAAACAATAGCGAACCTCACCCGAGGCTTCTTTTAATAAGTAACTCACACTGTCTTGGCTATGCCCAGGTGTGGCAAGTTTTTCTAGGCGTTGCCCATTTAAATTAATCACCGTTTGGTTAACTGGCCAACCCAATTGATCAACTTCTCCTGCTACTAAACGTGCTGCTAACACACTGCGTAATAGGGTAATTGCACTATTACGCTCTTGGTGAGCATGGGTGTCTAAAATAGCGGCTATGGTTAAATTTTGCGTATTGGCTATTTTTTCAAAGCGCGGTATTAACTCTATAATAGGGTCGATGATCACCGCTTGGTTGTTGCTATTAACATATAACCAGCTGCACGCGCCTTGGTGCCTAAATTGGGTTAAGCCTAGTGCACATAATTCCTGCGTAGGTGTAGCGCTGTCAGATACTACCAGGCAATTTGCTTGTAATACTTGTTTAAGGGCGCGAATTCGCTCACAGGCATGGTCAATATCTTGTTGCGTGGCGGCAGGTCCAAACGATAAACGTATGGCGTTTTCACTTTGCCACTGGCTTGCACCCATTGCATCTAGTACAAAACTTTGTGAAGCACCAGTACTACACGCAGAGCCGCCGCTCACGCGTATGCCGGCAGCATCAAATAAATCAATAACTTCTTTACTGGTTAAGTCGTTAACCGCAAAATTAAGCGTGGTGGGCACTGAGTATGCAAAATCATGGTTAAAGGTAATGGCACCAAATGTATCGCTTATTGCATTGTGTAATTGGCTGCGATATTGCGCAAGCACAGCACTTGATTTAAACGTGCCATCGGTTTTATCTAATAACAAACTAAATAACTTATTAAGTCCTGCAATACCAGGGAGATTTTCAGTACCTGAGCGCATACCACTTTCTTGCCCGCCACCGGCTATAAATGCCGTATAAGCACTGCCTTGACGAATATATAATAAGCCAATGCCTTTGGGAGCGTAGAGTTTATGGCCCGAAAACGGTGCGTAATCTATTGTTGTTTCGCTCAACATAAGCTGCTGCTTACCTAATGCTTGAACGCAATCGACCATCCAAGACACGCTGCTATTGCGATTACGAATAACCTGCTCTATTGCCGCTAGATCTTGGTATACACCGGTTTCATTATTAACCGCCATAGTGCAAATCATCAGCGCATCATCAATATGCTGAGCAATAAAATCTAAGTCTAAAATACCGTTACTATCAACCGGAATAGCAAGTACTTGAGCGTTAATCTCTAGCACTTGATTCCAATGTTTTAGGGTATTTGGTACTGCTTTGTGCTCTGTAGCGCCATAAAGTAACACCGGATTTTTTTTATTATGGGTTTTAGCATTTATCAGCGTAGACACTACAGCCGTTTGAATACCTTCGGTTGCCCCTGAGGTAAATAAAATATCACCATTATTAGCGCCAATTACCGCGCGTGCTTTTTGTCGAGTTTGCTCCAATAAGTGCTTAGCTTGAATACCCGTTATGTGTGGGCTAGAAGGATTACCAAAACAGGTTTGCATTGCATGGCACACCACATCAACTATGCATGGCAACACAGGGGTCGTTGCATTTGCATCAAGGTAAACTTGTTTTACTGGCTCATCGGGTAATAAATACTCAGACATTAAAAAACGCACCTTATTACTAATAAATATATCTTATACCAATATTACATAGTTTTGGCTGCAATAGATAATAATCAATTAGTTTTAAAGATACGTTTTCTATGCTTTTTTATACTTAAAGCGGTGTTAACTTTTAGCTCAGCTCTTTAATGATTTCTTCTTGAGTAGATGACCACGCATTGATCAGCGCTTTGACTAATGACGCCAGTGGAATGGCAAAAAATACGCCCCAAAAACCCCACAAGCCACCAAAAAACAATACCGCTACAATAATAAATACCGGATTTAAATCAACCGCTTCAGAGAACAATAAAGGCACTAGTACATTGCCATCAAGCGCTTGAATAATACCGTAAATAATTAAAATGGTCCAAAATTGGGTTTCAATTCCAAACTGAAACAACGCCACTGCCGCCACCGGAATGGTTACCAATGCCGCACCCACAAAAGGGATCAACACCGAAAAGCCCACTAATACTCCCAATAACGCAGCATAGCGTAAATCAAGTACCGTAAAGGCAATAAACGACACCGAGCCAACAATCAGTATTTCAAACACTTTACCGCGAATGTAGTTCATTATTTGCTGATTCATTTCATTCCACACCTGCATTATTAAGCGTCGTTGTTGCGGAATAAGTTTAGCAATACTGTGGCTAAGCTCTAGTTTGTCTTTAAGCATAAAAAACACTAACAAGGGCACTAAAATTAAGTAAATTAACCACGCAACCGCATCTTTTAAAGACGTGAGCGACACCGACAGCACTACTTGACCAAATTCAATTACTTTAGTCTCTACTGTTAATACAATTGTTTGTACTTGTTCTGCAGTAATTAAACTAGGGTACTGCGCAGGCAAGGCCAATAAAAACGATTTTCCTTGCTCTACCATATGCGGTGTTTCTTGAAATAAATTACTGGTTTGCTGCCACAGCACAGGGCCAATAACTAAAATAAGTGTCAGCATAATACCTGTAAATATAAGCATAACAATTACTGTAGCGGTAAAACGCCTTAACCCAAAACGCTCTAAGTGCAGTACCGGCCAATCGAGTAAATAGGCAATAATAAGTGCCACCAATACCGGCACTATCAAAGATCCAATAAAATATAATAAGGCTACTAACGCCAATAATAAAAATAATAAAGTAACTGAATGAGGATCAGAAAACTTTTTTTCGTACCACGCTTTTATATATTCAAACACGTAATGGCTCCACTAATAACATTCCTTGGCGCTTATTTAAGGTATAACAATATGCATGCTTTTGTAAAAATCGTTCAATGTCGTTTATATTTTCTGCATTATTAAAACTAAAAGTAATACTTTGTTGTAACGACACGGCTTTACGCAGCCCAAGTTTAAATTGAATAAACTGCTGTGGGCATTTATAAGCTGATAAATTTTGCTCTAGCATACTCGTTTCACCTTGAGTTCACATCAATAATAAGTCCCATAGTCACCACCTAAAAATGTATTAAGTGTGAACATGCATAACTTTTCCTTAAAACAACCTCGGCAATAGTTTATCCTTAGGGCATAATTAGCAGTAAGGATAGGTTAATGCCTGGCACGCATAATAAAGCGCAATTACCCAGTAATCCAACACTCAAAGAGATTAATTGGTATAAAAAACAAATAAATTGGGGCGAATTACCACCTTTTTATCACCTTGTTGCCTCATCGGTCAGCGAAGCTGAAGGTATTTTAGAACATGGGTTTGATAATGCAGTAAAAAGCCTTTTAGACAAACGTAATTGGAACCTTGATCTACTTGACGGCTACGAAACCGAGCTAGGCGAAATTCAATGTAATAAAAAGCCACGCATTGCACTGCATCAAGTATTTACCGATCGTGGTTTTGAGCTTTGGGCTCAACCGTACGCTAAAGATGTTATTATTGATCAATACGTTAAAAATAATCGTTTTATGGAATTTAAAGTATGGGATCCACTTTCCATGAAGTGCTTAATTAGAATAAATCAATTACATACATTTATTGGCTTTTATTTTGAACGTGGAGACAAAGCCGATAAAGCTATTATTTTACACGCACACAAGGTAGTGCATAAAATTATTACTTTTTTACAAATACAATTGAACGTAGTAAAGCTAGATGGGGTCACAATAAAAGCGCTTTATCAATTATGTGAAAAAGACAGCCGTGCATGCAGTGACGAAATAAACATTGCCAAAATTGCTCTTGGTGAACCAATTAACAGGGAATAAAATGCAGCTAAAATCAGCCTTTATCACTTTATGTAGTGCCGCGCTTACATTTAGCCTATTAGTAAGTGAGCCTTTAAAGGCGCAAACAAACTTTAAATTGCCAGATTTAGGTACCTCAGCCTTACAAGTGCTGCCGCTCGAAAAAGAACAAGCGATTGGCGAAGTAATGATGATGCAAATTAGAGGCTCGTCGCCAATAATTAACGACCCTGTGCTTGATGAGTACTTAACCACAGTGGGCCGTAAACTTGTGGCTAGCGCCAATGATGTGCGGTTTCCGTTTTCATTTTTTTGGTTAAATAACTCTGAAATAAACGCCTTTGCATTTTATGGCGGCCATGTTGGCGTACACACCGGATTAATTGCGCAAGCTGATGATGAAAGTCAATTTGCATCGGTACTTGGCCATGAAATTGCCCACGTTACCCAGCGCCATTTAGCACGGCGCCTACAGCAGCAACAAGACAACAGCGCAATGACTATAGCCGGAATGATTGCCGGTATTTTAGCCGCTGTCGTCGTGCCCGATGCTGGTATTGCTATTATTTCAGCAAGCCAAACACAATCGGCATTTAGCCAACTAACGCATAGCCGCTCAGCAGAGCAAGAAGCCGACCGTATTGGTATGCAAACGCTTAATAATGCAGGCTTTGATCCGCGTGCATCAAGTGAATTTTTAACTAAACTCGCTGCGCAAATTCGTTATAAATATAAGCCACCTGCGTTTTTACTTACTCACCCGCTTCCTGAGAGCCGTGTGTCTGATGTAAGATTGCGTGCGCAGCAATACCCTAAACGCCAAGTAAACCCGAGCCTTGAGTTTAACTTAGCAAAGAGTCGCGTGCTGGCAAGATACGACAATAAACCAGAAGCAGCAGAATCGCTGTTTAGAAAATTAATTCGCGAAAATAGCTACAATAATGCCGCCCTAAAATATGGCTTAGGCATTAGTTTGCTGGATCAAAAAAAGCTTGATGAAGCGCAGCCTATTTTAGATGAACTACTAAAAAGCGATCCTAAAAACTTATTTTATATAGATACCTATACCGATTTATTAATAGCGCAAAAAAAGGCCGCTGAAGCCGTTACCTATTTAGCAGAATTAAACAATTACCGCCCTAACAATCAGGTAATTACGCTAAACTATGCCAACGCAGCCCTAGAAGCAAAGCAATACGAGCTTGCCGAAAACATCTTAAAAAGCTTTTTACTAGAAAAACCAGATCACAGCTTAGGTAAGCAACTATTAACCGACGCCTATAAAAAGCAAGAAAAACTCGCCGCCTATCACGAAGCCAATGCCGATGTATTATCGCAATACGGCGCTTATTTAAAAGCTGCCGACGAAATACAAAAAGCACTCAACTTTATTGAGCCAAACGAGCTAGTTAAACAACAAAGGTTAAAAGCGCTACTTACACAATACCGACTTTTACAAAAAGAGCTTGCTAGGCTTTAAGTCTACAAGCGCTTGGCCTAAAATGGCCGCAACTCATTTATTGGAAGCATTTTATGTCTGTAACTATTTATCATAATCCGCGCTGCTCTAAATCGCGCGAGACCCTAGCTTTATTACAAAGCAAAGCTATTGAGCCAAGTATAGTTGAATACTTAAATACGCCTTTAAGTAGCGAGCAGCTAACTACATTAGTTAAGCAGCTGGGTTTTACATCTGCACGCGAGTTAATGCGCACCAAAGAAGACATTTACAAAACGCTAAACTTAAAAGATGAAACCAGTGAAGCTGCACTTATTAATGCTATGGTACAAAATCCAAAACTAATTGAGCGCCCTATTGTGGTTAACAATGATAAAGCTGCTGTTGGTCGCCCTCCAGAAAACGTATTAAGCGTTTTATAATGAGCACGACCATAGTGGTACTTTACCATTCAAGCCATGGCTCAGTTGAAGCTATGGCCCATGAAATTGCCGAGTCTATAGAGCAACAAGGGGCCAGCGCTTTGCTGCGCACTTTTGTTGCTAAAAACCCACACGACATTATTATCACTAAAGACGATTTAATAAACTGTGATGGCCTTGCCTTTGGCACACCTACTCGCTTTGGTATGATGGCCTCTCAAGCAAAAATGTTTTGGGAAACCACCAGCGAATTATGGTTAAAAGGGCAATTAATTGACAAGCCAGCCTGTGTTTTTTCGTCGTCAAGCAGTATGCATGGCGGCAACGAAGCCACATTACTGAACTTATCGCTACCGTTACTGCACCATGGCATGATGTTACTCGGTGTACCTTACGATGTACCCGAATTGCTGGCAACACAAACCGGTGGCACGCCCTATGGTGCAACACATGTTGCTGGTAGTAGTAATAGTACTGAATTAAGTAAAGACGAAATTAAAATATGCCAAAGTGTTGGCAAACGCCTCACTCAAATTGCGAGAAAACTTCAATGAAAACAGCTGAAATTCCAGCTAAAAAGCCAATTACTATTAAATTTCAACGTACCGCGATTTTTGGTTATGTCGGTTTATTAATTTTAATGCCGTTATGGATGTTTGTATTTGCACCGAGAGAAGGCCACAGCAATGGCTTTATTTTTGCCGTGTACATACTGCCATTATTATTTCCTCTTAAAGGCATAATTCAAGACAAAGCGTATACGTATGCATGGGCAAACTTTATTGTTATGCTTTACTTTATTCATGGCCTTACATTGCTTTGGGTAGCGCAAGATGAGCTGGTATGGGTATTGTTAGAGCTACTATTTGCCTCTGCTATGTTTATTGGCTGTACCTACTATGCTAGGCATCGTGGGCAAGAACTTGGCTTAAAAATTCGTAAATTAAAAGACGATCTCGCCGAAGAAAAAGCAGCGCACGAGCACGAAAAAACAGATTAAATTATAATTTAAACACAAAAAACGCGCTAATTAGCGCGTTTTTTATTTATGCATCGTTATCGCCTATTTATGGGGAACAGCCACACTACATAGGCTCTGCCTTGCCTAACGGCCAAACACATTGCTGCAAATTTAACCTCGAAAGATAAACTTGTAAATATTTAAACTAAAGAACTTAATGCGGCAAGGGTTACAATAGCGGCTAAACCTAACTGCCCTACTAGGCTAACTAAAGAAAAGCCTCTTAATACAAATAATCCCCACGGGTGTTTAATGTGCGGGTACAGCGCGCAGCGCTTTAAAGTAGCCGCAAAAAAGAAACACACCGCCGCAATCATAGTTAGAGTTAATGTTAATTCGCTTTTTATGGTTATTGTTTCATCAAAAAAGAAAAACAATTGCACCGGCAATAATAAAGTAACCAGAGCATGCAGCGCATGCACTTTTTTAATGCGATCAAACTGCCCTTCAGGCGACAACTCTTTAATACCAAAGTCGCGCTCAAGGCACTTTACTAAGTTACTCGCTTTTATACTCACTGCTAAGCGATAACAGCTAAGCCCTTCGTTATTACGCACTCTAAAGTCATACCCCGCCTTTAGCAGCAATACCATAAGCGATTCGTTTTTAGAGAGCACAGCATAATGCAAGGCAGTATTCCCCTTATCATCAACTGCTTTTTTATCTTGTTGGCTCAGCAGGGTTTCAACTACATTTACGTAGCCTTTTTCAGCAGCCCACATAAAGGCCGTTTTATTGTGCTCATCGGCAAGCGTACCTGTTGCGCCTTGCTCAATAAAGCGCATGGCCATCATTTGCTTAGCGGTTTTTTTATTTAAATGAGCAAGCAAAGCTTTTTCAAGTAGTACCACAGAATCTACATCCGGCGATACTTGAGTGAGTAAAGTAAAGTAGTCTTTGCCTTTAGCCACTTTTTCACTTGCCAGTTCAGTTAAATGCTCAAGATCGGCAATTGAACCTGGAATATAAGCACTCAAACGTTCTCTAAAATCAACTTCTTGCCACAGAGCTAGCGTGTCAACCGCCGATAATTTACTGCGATTATTTAACGCATGCTCAATTAAAGTAAAGTAGCGTTTAGAAAAAAATAAACTAAATAACGACTGCGGTGTATCAATCTCATTTTGCGCTGATACATTCGCGTATTTTTCGAGCCGTTGGCAAAGCATAAGTACTAAGCTTTCGGGGGTATATTCGTTATCAAAATAATGTTCTTTTACCGCGCTTATATACGTTTGTGCACTTTCATCATACTCGCAAATATGCTGAAAATAACACTCTTCAAAAGGCTCTAGCGGAGTAAACCACGCTAAATAAAATATGGGCGGTAAAACAGTAGTACATACACCATCATCTTCATGGGTAGAACGACAGGCAGGCCAAGCTTCTAAAGCATCTAAAATAAAGGCACCATTTTGTTCTACAAGTCCTTTGATAAGTAATGGGTATTCCTTTGGCCAAATCAGTACATTTTCCATTAAAACAACACAACTCCAGTGTAGCTTGGGACAGTGGTCAGTTATAGCAGCTTTTAGCTGACACCACGCTTAATCGACGAGCCGATATTCTAGCACACCTTGATCACCACGCTAGCGCAAAGTAACGCAATACTTATAAAATAAAAAAGCAGCCAACTACATAACTAGTTGGCTGCTTATTTGGTTGGAGCTGGACTTAATCAGGGTCACATAATCTACTATTAGTTGCTTTTTAATTCGCTAATAACGCTCTCTATACCTACATCAGAAATACGTTGTATAATTTCTTTTTGCTTGGCGCTGAGCAATGAAATGCCTTCTGCAACTATATCGTATACTTTCCATTGTTCATCTTTCCCTAAGCGCAATTTAAAATGTAAATTTATAGTAGGCGCATTTGCTTCTATTATCTGGGTTTTAACCGTTGCGTACTGTGAGTCGCTCAATGCGTTATCTTGCTCAAAAACGACTTTTTGCCCTGTGTACTTCATTAATGCGCCGGCATAAGTACCTGTTAAATAATGATCTACTGCACCAATAAAATTAACTGCTTGCTCGCGCTCAATGCCCTTTATATGTTTGCCTAATAATTTAAATGCTACAAATTTTATATCAATATGCGGCATTAAGCGCTGCTCAACAATGTTAAACATGTCTTCTTTACTTGCATCGCCTTTGGCATTAACTTGGGCTATATCGGCAAATAAAGTATCGGCTACGCTTTTAAGGAGTTGTTGTGGAGATTGTTGCGTTTGAGCAAAAAGTGAGCCGCTAAAGAATACAGCTACAACGAGAAACAGTTTTAAAAACTTCATAATAAATTATTGTCTGTGTGATTAAGATGACGCTAATTTACGCGATAATTACACCTTTAAATAGACTTAAATAAGCAACTTATTAATGCCCATTTAGCACCAATAAAACAAAGTAAATAAATTCAATTAGTTAATCAACCTCGGTTAACACCCTATATACAAGCGTATTTTTGTCCCATTGAAAACACCCATGTTGCGCCCTTACTATTTAGTCACTATTTAACTCAGGCACAGCACTGACACCTATGAAAACGTCATTTTTATCATTATTTATATTTGTTTTATTATTCACGAGTCAACATGCATTCGCACAATCGCAGCACGGCTACGCAATTGATCTGCTCAAGGGAGAAGGTGGCGTAAATGGCTTTAAACTAGCCCATCAATATTATCCTACAGGGTTGCAGTCTTTACTTGGCGATACGCGCTTTTATTTCGAAACCAGTGTAAACCTTTGGCAATATAACCATGGCGATAAAACACAGTCTAATGTAGTGCTTGCCATGTCGCCTGTGCTGTTGTTCCCAGCATTTAGCATTAACAATACCCCCATATATGTAGAAGCGGGTATTGGTATTTCATTGGTTGATGAAACCTATTTTGCGGGTAAAAACATTAGCACTCACTATCAGTTTGAAGACAGAATTGGCTTAGTTGCTGATTTTGGCGAAACCAACGTGGCGCTAAGAATTATTCATTACTCTAATGCGGGCTTTAAAGATCCTAACCCCGGGCTAAATTTTTTAACTCTATCGGTAGCAAAACGCTTTTAAATACTGCATTAGCACCATTTTTTAAGTCACTTTATTGCTGTTTTAAACTAAAGCGCTCACACTTATACTTTGCTTATAATTAACGGACGTTGCTATGCAAACTTGGCACATGGTTGTTATTGTTATCATTGTATTTGCTATTATTATTGGTAATCTTGCACTGCTAAAGCACTCGGCAAATTTACCCTTTAAAAAAACAAAGCCCGATAAAACTAACTCTACAGATACAAAAAAGCCCTGAATATCAGGGCTTTTTACTGCTTAATTTTTATAACCAACTAACCAACTAACCAACTAACCAGTGCGCCATTAAGGCAATAACTGGTAAAGTGATTAAGGTTCTAAGAATAAAAATAATAAACAATTCAAAAATATTAACCGGTATTTTACTGCCTAGTAAAAGTGCACCCACTTCCGACATATAAATAAGTTGCGTTACACTCATTGCCGCAATAATAAAACGGGTTACGTCGCTCTCAATTGTGCCCGCTGCTAATATTGAAGGAATAAACATATCAGCAAAACCAACCATAATCGTTTGTGAAGCAAGTTCAGCTTCAGGTATTCGTAGCAGCTCTAAAAATGGAATAAACGGCATACCTAAATACTGAAAAACAGGGGTATATGTGGCAATGATTAACGCAAATGTACCTACCGCCATTACGACAGGTAATACAGCAAACACCATATCAAATGCATTGTGTAAGCCTTCTTTTAACGTGCCTTTAAACCCTGGCGATCTATGCGCTTTAGCTAACGCAACATCTAAAGAATGCCCAAACAAGGTTTTACCACTTGGTACAGACTCAGCATGCTCATCGCGTTTACTGCCATCTATAAAGCTATCTTTTTTGAAGCGTAACGGCGGTAAGCGCGGCACAATAATCGCAGCAACCACACCGGCTAAACACACAGTTAAATAAAACGGTGCAAAGTGACTCTCTAAGCCCACTTGTTCAATAACCACTAAGCTAAAGGTAATCGAAACTGCCGAAAACGTAGTACCAATTATGGCCGCTTCACGCTCAGTGTAATGTTTTTCTTCGTACTGACGCGCAGTCATTAAAATACCTACGCTGCCATCACCTAACCACGACGCCGCACAGTCAACAGCACTGCGCCCCGGCACACCAAATAACGGACGCATAAGTTTAGTAAACAAGGTGCCCACTAGCTCTAACAAACCAAAATTTAATAACAGCGGCAGTAATAACCCCGCTAAAACAAATACCGAAAACAAAATAGGCAATAAATCGTTTAAAACCAAGCCGCCCGTATCTGCCGAGGTAATAGCATTAAATACCGGTAATAAAAACGCAGGAAGCGCCGAGCTCACGTCTGCGCCGGTTTGACTAATAAAGGTCAAAACAATAAACAGCATACCCAGTAAGCGAATACCTAGCCAAATCCAGTTAACATCAAATAAGTGTTTTAGTATAAAAGACTTTTTAATAAAGCTAGGCTTAACAACTTTAGCTAATAGCGAAAGCACACCCGTTACACAAATAATGAATGTAAGCAGCTCAATCATAACAGAGCTAATTCCCTCTTTAATTGCTTTAGCCATTAATGCAATGGGAATGGTCATACCATCAGCAATAGGGATTGGTGTCATAAATAAAAACAAACCAATTAGCGAAGGAACTAAAAAGGTAAGCCAAGTGCGCATATTATATTGCGACGAAGTGGGTAACTGAGACATATTTTTAACCTATAAAAACCACAAAAAGAGCAAAGTGCTCTTTTTGTGGTAAAAACTTATTATTATTAAATATTAATACCGCGCTGAATGAGTGCAGCCACTAATGCTTGCTGTAAACCATTCATAGTACCTGGCTCAAGCGTATCGCCTTGTTCATCCATCCAGGTCAGACTAGTGCCGCCTTGTTTGGTTTTACTTACTAATATTTGATATTGACCTTCATCAATAGGTAATTGGGTTACTTCGTCACCCCAAATAGAATCCCATACACTTGACTCTGGTTTTTTATAATCTGCCGTAATTAAGCCTGTATCTGGGTTAATTTCAACAATAGTGAACGACAAGCGCTCTAAAAATCCTGAAAAACGGTCAAATACAGCTTCATACGACTGCTCAGTTACAAGTGCTGCATTACCTTTGTTATCAAAGCCCATTTCTAAAGAAATAATACCTTGGCGTTTGCGCATATCAACTTCAAGTTGACGATAACGATAATCAAACTCGCTAATAACTTGGTTAAGTGCACGCACTTCTAACTGTTGCTTAAATAAATCACTTAAAGGCTCATCACCTTTAAAGTCAATAAGTTCAGCACTTAATGAAGCCGTACGCTGATGCGACTTTTCTTCAATTGTAAATTTAAAGCGTTCTAAATCAATACTCTCGTCGCTATTCCATAACCAGCTTTCTTCTGGCTTAATAATAGCGTACCAATCTGTTTCTATAATGCCTAGTAGCTTGTCTGCTTTAGTCGCTTGCGTGTTATTGTCGGCTAAAACCGCATTAATAGACTCCCAAATAAACTCATCTAGGTCATCAATACCATCGTTTTTATCAAAATAAACACGGGCGTTTTTATCTGTTTCTTCAACCCAACTACCCTTTGCTACTGTAAGTACTTGAGCAGGCGGACGGTAATTTGTAGCATCTGGATTATTACTATATTGGCCTACATCCATTTTATATGTTGGATCTTGAGCGGGTTGTGATAACGATGCAGGCACTTTTACTGCTTCATGAGCGCGATAATTACGCTCGTCATGTGCATCATTAGTAAATACACTACATCCTGATAAACTTACCAATACACTTACTGTTAGTGCTTTTGGGATCCAATACTGCACAGATATTTCTCCTTAGCATACCCTTTAATTGTTTTAACAAGTATATGAGTGGGTAATGCCGATTTGGTTCAGTGTAAAATCAATATTAACTTTACAGTTATAATTTGGTTGCCTGGTTGCTTAATACTCACCTCTGTTAACAAAAGTAAGCAACAAATAGACACATTTGGGCTATGGTACTTTCCCATGCTTGTAAAAACAAGAAACACTGTACTTTTAAACTGCTAAATTAGCAGCCTGTGTAGTTTAAACACGTTTTTGTGTTAAACTTCGCCGCCACGCAACTTTATGTGTTTACTTTTTGTGTTGCCAACTGCGCTGTTGTAATTCAAGTAACTTAGGTATTTAAACCCATGACTGCACACTCAAATCATCAAATTGTTTTAACAGCTATTGGCGAAGACAGGTCTGGCATAGTTAGTGAGTTAACTCAGCTAGTAAGCGATTGCCACTGTAATATAATAGATAGCCGCATTGCTATTTTAGGTAACGAATTTACATTTATCATGCTACTTAGCGGTGACATGTCGGCTATTAGCCGCATAGAACACACCCTGCCTACCAAAGCGATGGAACTGGGTTTGCTCACTATGATGAAGCGCACAGCAAGTCATAACCAAGGAGCGTTTCGCGCCGGTTACACACTAGAGTACACAGGCACCGACACACCCGGCACTTTGAGTAAAGTTACGCGCTTTTTTGCAGACAACAATATTATTATTTGCTCACTAAAGTCAGACACTTATGATGACGAAGAAGCAGTAATGAGAATGCGCTGTGAACTAGAGTTTAATATTCCTGTTGAAGTAGATGTAGACCAATTTAAAATTAGTTTTGAAAAACTTTCTCACCTTCTCAACGTAGACTATATATTTAGACGTATTCGTTAAATTAAGGAGCAAGCATGAACAAAATCAGCCCATTACAAGCCGGCGACAACGCCCCCGCTTTTAGCTTACAAAACCAAAACGACGAAACAATCACCTTAAGCGAGTTGTTAAAACAGCAACAAGTACTGGTTTATTTTTACCCTAAGGCGTCAACACCTGGCTGTACCGTACAAGCCGAAAACCTACGCGACCAGCAAGCAGAGCTGGCAAAATTTAACACCCGCGTAGTAGGCATAAGCCCAGATCCAATTAAACGCCTTAAAAACTTCGAAACTAAAAAAGAACTTAACTTCGATTTACTCTCAGATGAAGATCACGCCATTGCAGATGCATTTGGAATTTGGGGCTACAAAAAATTTATGGGCAAAGAATACGACGGCATACACCGCCTGACGTTCTTAATCGGTCAAGACGGCAAAATTAAACACCTGTTCGATAAGTTTAAAACCAAAGATCACCATCAGGTAGTGTTGGATTATCTCGCAGCAGAATAAGTTAGCGGCAGAGTAAGTTACTCGCTGTTAGAAATTAGACATAAAAAAGCGTTGCTCAAGGGCAACGCTTTTTTGTGGGTGTTGATTAAATTATACTTTTCATCGAAAGGTAAACTCACAGCGACTATCAAACGCTCAATGATGATAATGTCTGAAGTCAAGATTTGACCCCTACGGCTTTCGAAGTCAAGATTTGACCCCTACGGCTTTCTATGGTTTTTGTTCTACATTCGCTACGCCCAAGATCGACATATCTATTATCTGATAATTACTGCAAATTTATTTACTCAGCGACGTTTGACAAAAGTAAATTTAAATCATCGATGACTTGAGTCCACATGCTGTTTTTATCCCATTCCTCTTGGAGAAACGTGCGTTGGCTATCATTCCAAATCTTAGATTCTTTTAATGATTCGCCTGCTGCTAATTGATTTTTTTCGATAAACTCATTAATGGCGTCATCCGAACTGTCTAATCCTAATTGCGCAAACAAGTTATTCATCGTATATTCTGATTCTGCTAACATTTTGTTTCTCCTACAATTATTTTAATTTAAACCTTAGCATATTGGCCCGGGTAAGTATACTCAGCCTGGGTAGAGCACGCGGCTTACCCTGTGTTTTGGTTCGTTAATAAATCCCCACATCAAGCCCAGCTGCTATGGTCATACCTAACGCTTCGCATTGCTCAAGAAACGCTGGTTGCCAGTCGCCACTACACACTAATGGTGGATGAGCCCAGTGCCAACGCAAGCCACTACAAATTGATTCAACTGCTCGGCAAGTACCAGTACCATCGTTACCAGCACGAACAAATAATGCACAAGGCAAACCCTGTTTTACATCTAGGCAAGGGTAATAACAACGGTCAAAAAAATCTTTCAATGCGCCACTCATATAACCGAGGTTTTCCGTCGTGCCCATAATTATCGCATCGCAAGCTAATACATCTTCAGGTGTGGCGTTTAATGGTGATACCCAGCGGGCTTGTACTTGCTCAATATCAGGATGCTGTGCCCCTGTCAAAACAGCATTAACCATTAACTGGGTATTTTTAGAGGGCGCATGGGCAACAATTAACAGTGTTTTCATAGTTTTCCTGCTTTTGTGTTTTAGCGGCAACTGTTTTTCGCCAGCTGGGTTACTGCCGATAGAGTAGAATTTTTATACTATAAGATAAAGCCATTGATAAGTTAATACTATGTCATTAGATAAAATACCGGCGCAAATTGCCACTGCTCGGCAAGGGCCATGTGAAAAAATGCCGCCTGTGAAGACAAAGGGGTCAAATCTTGACTTCAGACATCACGATTAATTAACGACTGATCTCCAATCGTACGACAACGCTAAATGCTGATAATAATTGGCAAGATATTTTGCTGTGTCGGATGGCGCTTCGCTTATCCGACCTACGTTTTCAAATATATAATGCGGGTTTATTAGGGGGTGGGTATTCGTTGGGTTTCGCTACGCTCTACCCAACCTACGTCGTTTGTCTTAAATTTTTACGCAAGCAAAAATAGCATTGCCCGAATTACCATTCCACGGGGTTATTTGCTCATAGTTATGCTCAAATATATGGATTTCGAAATAAGGCTGTAAAACTGCTTTTAGCTCGGTGAAGCTAAGCGCCACCATGGGGTGTTCATCATTCCAGATGAATGTTTCATCGCTTGTGGTTTTTTCAATACGCAGTTTTAGCGACTGTTTTTCGCCCGTGCCACTGTAATGCCAGCCAGAGCTGAAGGTAAATAAACTATTTTCACTAGTTGCTGTATGTTTTACAAATGAATCGTTATTTATAGTATTTTTATCAACTGCGTTAAAACACAACATGCCACCGGCTTTTAGTGCGTTATGTACGCTGATGATACATGCTTTTAATTTTTCAATGCCATCACAGTAGTGAATTGAATACAAAAAACAGGTAATTAAATTTTGCTGCTGCGCTACGGTAAACTCGCTCATATTTTGCAATGTAAATTGTGCTTCTGGGCAGCGAATAGCGGCTCTATCTAGCATAGGTTGATTAATGTCGAGGCCACTGCTTGTATAGCCAAAATTAATAAAATGCCGTACATGCGGGCCTGTGCCACACGCTAAATCTAGGTGTGTATTTGCGCCATTACCAAAAATTTGGTGTAACCGTTTAATAAAATGGCTTTGAGCTTGATAATCTATATCAGCGCACATTAAGTCATAGTAACCAGAGAGATCTGTGTATAAAGCATTTGCGGACATATTGGCCTAGTTATTAAAGGGTAAGTAATTTGGGTGGCGCATAGTAAACTAGTTATTAGTATTAGCGAAGTAAGCTTTAGGGTAGATGTAATTAAGGGTGTCGGATGGCGCTTCGCTTATCCGACCTACGTAATATAAATTAACGCCGAGCTGGTATTAGCTCACAGCTAATCACTTAAAACCCGGCTTAATTATTAGCTAATCCCTAAATACTTATGCACTTGAATTGATAAGCGCCAGTTTTTAGCAATACAGGTTTTAATAGCCAGTTTAGTTGCAGACTCTTTTTGGCTAATAGGCTGTAAATAAACCAATTTAGGGTTAACACCCGTTTTAACAAACAGCTCTTCTAGCTCCTCTACATGCTTTTGCATGGCAACGGGGTGTTTAATTTCGTTGGCGCGCTGCATGGCGGTTGTAAGTACCTCAAAACCGCCGCGCATATTAATTTTTGGCGATACAGTAACCCAAGTTTGCGCTGGGGCAAGTATTTCAAAGGTGCCGCTGGTTTCTATTTGCGTACTGAAGCCGTTTTCGTGCAATAAATTACACACTGGGTTTAAGTCGTACATGCAAGGCTCGCCACCTGTGATCACCACATGCTTTGCGGTATAACCACGTGATTGAAATAACGCTAATATGTTTGCTGCGCTGGCTTGTGCCCAATGATCTGAATCGGCCTTTTTTTCTACTGTTTCGTCAAGCGACACTTTGTACACATTATCAACATCCCATGTTTGTTTTGTATCGCACCAAGAGCACCCTACTGGGCAACCTTGCAAACGCAAAAATATAGACGGTGTACCAGTATAACTAGCTTCACCTTGGATGGTTTCAAACACTTCATTTATTTTGTACAAAAGAGAACTCACTTACGATCAAGCAGCAAAATTGCTACCATTAAGGACTAAATAGCGCAGCGCAAAAATTGTTATTTATGCCGTGGGCATGTAGTATATCGTGCCCTGATATAAACCTCTATTAAAACTAAAGAGCAAAACCAGATATGACGCAAAAAGTAGTAGTTATTTATTCCGGCGGTATGGATTCATTTACCGTATTAAATAAGGCCCTGCAACAAGGACATGATGTTTATGCCTTATCGTTTGACTATGGTCAGCGTCATGTAAAAGAACTTAAGGTGGCAGCCCAGGTATGTAAGCAATTAAATGTGCCACACAAAATTGTTGATATTTCGGCTATTAATCAAATTATTGGCGGCTCATCTTTAACTGATGATATTGACGTGCCAGAAGGCCATTACGAAGAAGACAGCATGAAAAGCACAATAGTACCAAACCGTAATATGATTTTACTGTCTTTAGCGGTAGGTTATGCAGTGTCGCTTAAAGCGAGCCAGGTTTATTATGGTGCCCACTCTGGGGATCATGCGATTTACCCTGATTGTCGTCCTGAATTTGTGCAAAAAATGGATGATGTGTGCCGCATTGCCAACTACGATGCCGTAGAAATTTTTAGCCCGTATTTAAACAATACAAAAATTGATATTTTAACCGATGGTATTGCAATGGGCTTAGATTACAGCCAAACATGGACCTGTTATAACGGCCGTGAAAAAGCCTGTGGTAAATGTGGAGCATGCCAAGAGCGCTTAGAAGCATTTGAGGTCAATAACTTAACCGACCCGCTAGAATACGAATAAACAATTTATTAAGGCTATCATCGATAGCCTTTTTTATGGGTGCTTGTTTATAGCCAGCGTTTTACTTTGTTTTTGTATTGGATGTAATCCTCACCAAAGAGCTGAGTAAGCGCCCGCTCTTCAGGAATAATTTGAAACAGTGTTAAGTAGGCAATAAAACCCGCCACACACAAAAGTGCCCATAACGAGCTTAACCAAATACCCCACCCTAGTAGTATAAATACAAAACCCACATACATAGGGTTACGAGAAAACCTATAAACGCCACTGGTAACTAAATTTGTCGCTTGCTCTGGTTTACTTGGGTTTACTGTGGTGTTAGCCAAACGAAAACTAACCAATCCGGCAATACAAAATACGCAGCCTATAGTTACTAAACTCACCGTTAAATATAAAATAAAGGCACTAAAATCAATCACACTATAATGTGCAATTAAGGCCATTATTAATGCAAAAAAAAGCACAACAACAAGTGGAGGAATTTTATTATTTAACATAGCAGCTCACTTAATTAGTTAATAAAAGGGGCAAACTCTTTGCTTAATCATTACACAATATAGCCAATGTATAAACTACCAGCACACCGGCAATCAACATTTAGAAAAATAAAGTTACAATTAGGCGCTTTATCGTAAATGTATTACGGTTATACTTTAACCAAAGTAATTAACAGGAAGCGGTTATGTCGGGCACTACCATGATTGTATTAATTGTACTTATATCTGTTGGCTCTGGAGTTATATACGATATGTACAAAAAACATTTAGAATTTAAACACCGTATGCAAAATAATAATAGCGATGCTAATAAGCACCTTGCTGAAGTAAGTGCGCAAGTTCAAGCATTAAAAGAGCGTGTGCAAACCCTTGAAACCATAGTTACCGATTCAAGCTTTGACGTAAAACAAGAAATAAATAAACTATAAATAATTTTCATATAAATGGGCGTTTTCTGGCTGCTCAATACCGTGGGCAGCTAAAAAACCACCAATAACCTGACCACAGCCCTGTGGTGCTCGGGTGCTGTCTATTTCAAAGTTTAATTGATTAGCGTGCTGCTTGCCCATAGAGCACAAGCCTAGCGCGTCTGGCGAACGTATAGCTACACTTAACTCCCCTATTTGCTCGGCCATTACCTGTTTGCTAAAGCGTGCAAAATTTTTATATTTAAAGTGCTCGCTTACATACTCGTTACTAATGGCTACAAGCGCTGTAATAAAGCCATGTAAAAAGCTATTTGCCGACGTATCGGTTATTAAAAATGCCATGGTTTTATTATTAAACTCATTTAATTGGCAATCACTACAATTAAGCTCAAGCGTATATAAGTGCTGTTTACTGGTTATTACTTGATGGTTTTTAATCACTATGCTCATACCGGCAAATATCAGCCGTTTAGCTATCGATTGAGCGCTCGCTTGATCAGTGCTATTACTTACCAACTCAGGGTTTTGCGCCATTAATGACAAGTCGTGGTGGTTATTAAATGGCGTACTTGTTGCCCCTTTATGCGTTAATTGCAGCAGCTCTCGCACTTCGTGCTCTCGTGCTATTTTAAGTGCTAAAAACGCAGTTTGAATAAGCTCTGAGGTTGGTAGGTTTTTTTCTACTAGCCAGCGCCTGCCAAATAATAATTTTTTTGCGCGAGTGTGATTTTTGTTAGCTGCGCTATTTTTCTCGCAGTTTGAATTATTTGAATAGTTGTCTGGGCTAAGCACTGCCACTTGTAAGTAAAGCTGTTCATTTTGCTGGGCAGCAACCACTCTAAAGTGCGCCGAAAAGTCGATATTTTCAAGCACTGTATTAACACTTTCAAGTGTGTGTTGGTAGCGTAAAAAATGCTGTGGAACAACCCAATTATTATTCTTTAACTGCACCAAAGGGGCATACGAAATTGGCTGCTCGTAACTGTATTGCCATTTTTTATTATTGACGAGAGGTATACGGTGGCTGTTTTTATTTGGCATAAATTAGTTCGCACATGGCAATGTATTGTCTGTAGCTATTTACGTTATTAACGATGATATTAGATCACATTTATGTGCAATTCTAAGTGGCTAATATTTAATTAATTAAGCTCTGCGTTTGTGATGATCGGGTGCAGGAATGCCAGCCTTAAAAGTAAAATTACCCATTACCCTCATAAACACTACTTTAGGTAAATAGCGCCTTAGTAATAAAAATGGCGCATGTATTATAAACATTGCGCCACGGCTCATTTTTTACTGGTAACTAATAACTAAAAACTGGTTATTAATTAAGAGTCATAATTTAAATTAGGCTACTGTTTGCGATGTTTTATAAACAAGCGCTTTTAAGCTTCTGTCACGATCTACTTCAATAAAACGCTCTGTAGCAGCTAACCGTTCAACAAACTCAATAGCGCCCTCTGTGTGCTCTATAATTAAGGCTTTAAAAGCCTCTTCACTAAGCTCTGGGCTGTTAGCGCAAAGTAATAACTGGGTTGTATCGCTTAATAGCTCAGGTAATCTGCGCAGTACTTTTTGATAGTCTTTCGTTAAAATAAAGCTGCCTTTTTGAAAGCTTGGCGGATCAACAATAATGAGATCAAACGGTGCTGCTTTTTTTAATTTACCAAACGACTTTAAAATATCATGCGGTAAAAAGCTCACCCCTTTATCAAAGCCATTGAGCTGATGATTTTGTTTACCCACCCTAAGCACGCCTTTGCTCATATCCATGTTCATTACATGATCGGCTCCGCCTTGCATTGCCGCCAGCGAAAACCCGCAGGTATACGAAAATAAGTTAAGTACTTTTGCCTGTTTACTGTTTCCTTGCACAAACTCACGGCCGCTGCGCATATCAGGAAATATTCCAGTATTTTGGCGGCTGGTTAAATCAACTAAAAAGCCAATACCGTTTTCTTTTACCACATGTTGGCTAGGCAATTGCCCATAAACCAGAGTGTTTTGGCTTTGTACACCCGCGCGCTGCTGATACACAAGCGCAGTAATAAGCTCAGGGTGATGTTGCTGCGCCCATTGCCACAGCACACTGGTTAGTTCGCTCAGCGTTGGCTCATCTATTTCATCATAAGACACTAAAAACAAACTAGGTGGGTAAAAGTCTAAGTTAATATAGCTTAGCGCTTCTACGCTATGGCCGCGGCCATGAAACACGCGGCACAGCTCATTTTTTAATAAAGGGGCATCGGCTAATGCGTCAATAAGTGGAGTAAAATTAGGGGTCATAGTTAATTTATCAACTGTTGTTGGAGTTCGTGTATTTCATCACGCACTGAGGCTGCTTTTTCAAATTCTAGGTCACTGGCGTAAGCGTGCATTTTACTGTCGAGTTGCTTAATTTGCACTGTGATTTCTTTAGCACTAAGGACTTTTTTAGACTCTTTACGAATGAGTCTAAGGTTATCTTTTGGCCCTGCTTCTTCGCCTACGTCCATCGAATCTAGAATCTTTTTGGCTAACGAATGTGGTTCAATACCGTGTTCAATATTATAAGCATGCTGAATTTCGCGCCTACGTGCGGTTTCGTCCATCGCCTTAGCCATCGATTTTGTAATTCGGTCACCGTATAAAATTGCGCGCCCTTCTAAATGACGTGCGGCGCGGCCTACGGTTTGAATAATAGAGCGCGCTGAGCGTAAAAAGCCTTCTTTATCGGCATCAAGAATTGCCACCAGTGCTACTTCTGGCATATCGAGGCCTTCACGCAGTAAGTTAATGCCTACTAACACATCAAATACTCCAGCGCGTAAATCGCGAATAATTTCGACTCGCTCTACGGTGTCTATATCTGAGTGAAGGTAGCGCACTTTTACATTGTGCTCACTTAAGTAGTCGGTTAAATCCTCCGACATACGTTTGGTTAGCGTGGTAACCAGTACCCGCTCGCCTTTCTCAACACTTTTATAAATTTCTGAAAGCAAGTCGTCAACCTGGTCCCCCACTGGGCGCACTTCAATAAGTGGATCAAGCAGTCCTGTTGGTCGAATTACTTGCTCTGCAATTGCGCCTACGCAGCGATCTAATTCAAAATCGCCTGGGGTTGCCGATACATAAATTGTTTGTGGCGAAATAGCTTCAAATTCTTCAAAGCGCAGTGGGCGGTTATCCATGGCCGATGGCATTCTAAAGCCATATTCAACCAGGTTTTCTTTGCGGCTTCTGTCGCCTTTGTACATAGCGCCGATTTGCGACACAGTTACATGCGATTCATCAATAATCATTAATGCATCGTCGGGTAAATAATCAAGTAAAGTTGGCGGCGGATCGCCCGGTGTACGCCCCGATAAGTAACGGCTGTAGTTTTCTATACCCGAGCAATAACCTAGCTCGCGCATCATTTCAATGTCGTACTGCGTACGCTGCGTTACGCGTTGCTCTTCTACTAATTTATTGGCACTTAATAGCTGCGCTCGGCGATCTTTTAACTCTTCTTGTATTTTTTCGATAGCCCCAAGAATTTTTTCACGCGGGGTTACATAGTGTGTTTTAGGGTAAATAGTGGTGCGCACTATGTGTTTTTCAATTGCGCCGGTAAGGGGGTCAAAAATACTTAAGCGTTCTATTTCGTCATCAAACATTTCTACACGTATTGCAAATGTGCTCGATTCTGCAGGAAATATATCAACCACTTCGCCACGTACTCGGTATGTGCCGCGGCTAAAGTCTACATCGTTACGGGTATATTGTATTTCGGCTAAGCGGCGTAGCATGTCGCGCTGATCCACTTTTTCGCCCACTTTTAAAAGTAGCATCATTTTCATGTATGATTTTGGATCGCCCAAACCATAAATGGCCGACACTGAGGCTACAATAATAGTATCGCGGCGCTCAAGCAGCGCTTTTGTAGCACTTAAACGCATTTGCTCAATGTGCTCGTTAATGGATGCATCTTTTTCTATAAACGTATCACTAGAAACCACATAGGCTTCTGGCTGGTAATAATCGTAATAAGAAACAAAATATTCAACTGCGTTTTTAGGAAAAAACTCTTTCATTTCCCCGTAAAGTTGCGCGGCTAAGGTTTTGTTATGTGCCATTATTATGGTTGGACGGTTTAAGTCGTTAATAATGTTAGCCATGGTAAAGGTTTTACCTGTACCGGTAGCACCTAGCAAGGTTTGATGAGCAAGCCCGGCTTCAAGCCCTTCGCATAACTGCGCAATCGCGGTGGGCTGATCTCCCGCAGGCTTAAAGTGTGACTTTAGTTGAAAATGATCGCTCAATGACTGCACTCCTGTAACGATTGACTACTTAATGTTTCAAGCTCTTTCATAAACCATTTGTAGGCCACCAAAGCCGTAAATAAGTTACCCACAGCAGCGCCAATAAATAATCCCAATAAGCCAGCAAGTTCGTTGCCTATATACGCAAAGGGTAAATAAAAAATAAATAAGCGAATAATACTTAAAAACAACGCATTCATCGGTTTATGCAAAGCATTAAACGATGAGTTTGATAATATGATCACCCCTTGTAAGCCGTAACTTAATGGGATGGTGTAAATAAATAGTTTTATAACATCAATAACGGCTTGCTCTTTACCAAATAACTGGCTTAACACGCCTGCACTAGCAATTAGTAATATATAAATAATAAACTGCCAAACCATTACAAATCTTAATGTACCAATGTAAGCGTCTTTCACTCTTGATAATTTACTGGCACCAAAATTTTGGCTTATAAATGGCGGTAATGTCATCGACAGCGCCAATACTAACAAGCTGGCAATAGATTCTATTTTGCTCCCGACTCCAAATGCAGCAACCGCTTCGGGTCCATGATGAGCCACCAATGCGGTCATTACTGCCATTGCAACTGGCGTAAGCATATTTGCCCCAGCCGCAGGTAAACCAATTTTTAATATTTTACTAATAGCGCCAATAACCGTTTGTTTACCTGCTTTTAAGCTCAATAAACGTTTTTTTAGTAATATATATAAAATAACGACTACCGCTACCGACCAAGCAATAACACTAGAAATAGCCGCGCCTTCAATACCTAATGCCGGAATAGGTCCAAAGCCAAAAATAAGTATGGGATCGCAAATAGCATTTATTAGCCCTGCCCCACCCATAACTAAGCTAGGGGTTTTGGTGTCGCCGCTGGCACGTAATACCGAGTTGCCAATCATAGGTGTTATTAAACACACGCTGCCTAAAAACCATATATTCATATACTGGTGTATTAGCGGTAATACGTTTTCACCGGCCCCTAATAAAGTAAATATGGGGTCAATAAACACATAACCAAAAAAAGATAATATAAGTACCAAAACCACTGCAACCAATAAAGAAATACTGGCATCAAAACGCGCTTCATTTACTTTGTGGCTGCCCAAGGCTTTTGCAATAACCGCAGAAGTGCCTATGCCCAAACCAATGGCTAAGCTTATTACCATAAAAGTAACCGGAAATGTAAAGCTCACGGCTGCTAATGGCTCTGTTCCTAATAAGCTAATAAAAAACGTATCAACAATGTTAAACATCATCAAGGACACCAAGCCAAATATCATTGGAATGGTCATTTTTTTTAGTGTTGGCGAGATAGGATCATTGAGTAAATCAGGGCGAGTATGTTTTTCTGAAATTACGCGCATAGAATAAGTTGGCCTCTTTTTACTGAGCTAAACATTTTAAAGCATCTGGGCAATTCAAGCCATGCTTTATTGAGTATAGAGGGCTAAATACCTAACTAAGGAGTAAAGCTTTGTTTTCAAGCCTTAGCGTATAAATTCACCTTGAGAGCGCCATAAAACAAATATAGATCTTTTAAATTACTTTTATAACATTTAACGCTTCATAAATGGTGCATTATCACACAACATATTTTTTTACTTTATCGTCACGAAAAGTTTTACTTATCGTTAGAGTCGCTTTCAGCATCAATTCATAACACACTGTTTTTTAATGATTTAAAAAAACATTCTTAAAGACTTGAAATCGTTGCAGCCCCCTAAAATACTGGGGGTACTGAAGTTCATAAAGTTTAATAAACAGAGTTATCCACAGAAACCGTGGATAACTCATTCAAAGCCGCATTTATAAAGGGGTTACAGCGGATCAAATAAAATGCCGTATTAAACTTATCCACGTTACCAATATGAAAACTTTCTTGGGCTTTAATGTAAAGCTTGCTGTTAGCTGCAATCACCACCTTATTGAGCAACCTAAAGGTGTAAATAAAATTATTTAAGCTATTGATTGTGTTGTTTTTGTACAAACCTTTGCGATTGGCTAATTATTAACTAATAAGTAATTAAATAAAGATATTTTTAGTTTTTGCCGTATTCGTTTTTTATGGAATTTAAGTATTAAATCGATTTTAAGCGTTAAATTTTAAAAACCACTCTGCCTGTGTAAGCTCTTTACGGTAATGTTTTTGTAATATTGAGCGCTATTTTTAGGTGTAATGGCTGTTTTTTATATTTTAAATTAAGTAAATACGCCCTTTAATTTAATAATTTTTAAAAACAAAAGTACTTTTTCATAAAAATGACGCGCTTTAATTTTGGCATTTGTGCTATAAAACGTGCAGATCGAACACAAAAACAACGAATAGAGTTCTTTTTTGTATTTATGATCTTTTATGTGTTGACACTTTGCGGCTGGATCATTAATATTTCGCCCCGTTGAAAGGCAAGACGCTTCCCCCTTAGCTCAGTTGGTTAGAGCGACGGACTGTTAATCCGCAGGTCCCCCGTTCGAGTCGGGGAGGGGGAGCCAAGTTTTTCAACCATAAACGATTCCCCCTTAGCTCAGTTGGTTAGAGGGACGGACTGTTAATCCGCAGGTCCCCCGTTCGAGTCGGGGAGGGGGAGCCAAGTTTATGTTTATGATAGTAGTTCCCCCTTAGCTCAGTTGGTTAGAGCGACGGACTGTTAATCCGCAGGTCCCCCGTTCGAGTCGGGGAGGGGGAGCCAAATCATAAAATAGCACTACTTTAGTTCCCCCTTAGCTCAGTTGGTTAGAGCGACGGACTGTTAATCCGCAGGTCCCCCGTTCGAGTCGGGGAGGGGGAGCCAATAGCTAATAATTCCATAGACATTCCTCTCAATATCTACTACCCTTTCTGATTAATAACTATAGTATATTCACTCAATTTTCGTGTTACGATTAGTTTATAAATCAAGGATTTGATTCCTTCCCTTTCTGACAATTAAAAGATTGAAAAAATGGCAGGCTTTAAAAAACTCATATTAATACAAATACTCTCTTGGTTAGCATGTGTTGCCGTTGGTAGTTATTTTATAGCTATTAGCTTTAATTACACAGTTAACGAAGCGCAAAAGAATGCACAAGCTACAGTTCAAAACTATATAGATGGTTTAACTTTATCTGATATATCAACAAACAATTTTAAACGCGCTATTACTAATAATGATACTTTTGCAAACTTCATCCTTAGAGACAATCAAGGAACTGAAGTATTTAAAGTAACGCACTCCCCTGCACTGCCTTTTATTGCCGAATTTGTACAAACAAATTTTAACTCGGTACGTCCTCAGTTTGTAAGCGGTAGTAATACTGATATAAAAGTAGAATTTACACTTAATGTGCAACGCTTTGCACACTTATTACAAAGCGCGTTTTTTATTATTGTGCTTGTTAGTACTTTTTTAGTCCTTATTCCTATGGCGTTAATGAAGAGCCTTTCTCATAGAGTAAATCAAAGAGTTAGTATGGATGTGGCTGATGTTATTGATGTTTATATAAACCAAAACCAGCTAGATCATGACCTAGAAGTAAGTCTTGACACAAGCAGGCTCAAAAGCCAAGGAAAGAGCTTAGTTCCTACCTTTAATCGCTTATCGCACTTTTTGAAAAGTAAAAATGAAGATCTTCAAAACGCAGCGCTCACAATAAAACATCAAGCCTATAAAGACGGCGTAACCGATTTAGGCAATCGGAATATGTTTGTTGAGTACTATGAAAAAAATATAGAAAACAGCGAAAAAAGCACTTTTGGTACACTCGCTTTAATTAGATGTAGTGAACTGCAATCGATTAACCAAACCCGCGGTTATCAAAAAGGTGATGAATACATTAAAGGTGTGGCTGATATTATTAAGCACATTAGTGGCACTTATACTGGTAGCCAAGTATTTAGACTTAACAGCTCTGATTTTGTAGCTATATTACCTAATATACCGCTAAAAGAAGCCGAACGTTTTGGTGAAAACTTACAATCTCGCTTTACTCAGTATCAGCAAAACCAAGAGCTCAGCTCAGTAGCTAATACTGGTATTGTGGGTTACGAAAAAGCAAAACCACTTGGTGAGTTACTTTCGGTAGTAGATAACGCCATGAGTATGGCGCAATCAAAACATGCTAACGCTTGGCATGTACAACGTGAAAGCGATTTAATTAATAATGTAAGTGCTGGATTTGGTAATCAAAATTGGCGCAAAGTTATAAATGAAGTAATTGAAGCAAAGCGTGTGCATTTAGTAATGCAAAATATTATGCCTTTGGGCAAAAATATTAAAGCGTATGCTGAGATTCAGGTGCGATTTAAAACCGAAGATAATCAAATGCTGCCTACAGCCTCATTTTTAGCTATGGCCGAAAAGCTCGACATGGCTATAGAAATCGACAGGCTAATTATTGACTCATCACTTGAGAAAATAAAAAGCCGAAATCTTTCAGAAAAGTTTTTTGGTTTAAATGTTACGCCTTCAAGTGCGCACAACGACCAGTTTGTAATTTGGTTAGAACGCCGATTATTAAAAGATACCCATATTGCATCAAAACTTGTTTTTGAAGTAAGTGAATTTGGGCTACAACAAAACATTAAAGCGAGTAAACGCTTTATTGACATGATTCATCGTGTTGGTGCTCGCATAACAGTTGAGCGTTTTGGTGTTGGCTTAACATCGTTTAAGTTTTTCCGCGATTTAAAACCAGACTTTATTAAAATGGATGCCAGTTATACCCGCGGCCTAGAAGATGATAAAAACAATCAATATTTTATGCGCTTAATGGTCGATTTAGCACACAGGATTGGTGTAAGTGTTTTTGCTGAAGGGGTCGAAAGCCAAGAAGAAAAGCACATTATAGAAACCCTATGCTTAGATGGTGTACAAGGTTACTACATAGAAAAACCTAAAGACATTTGATATAAGGCCGTAGTTAACCAAAGGTTGGGTTATTTAATTAATAAAAAGAGCACTTGTTGCTCTTTTTTGCTTTATTTTCACTACTGCCCAGTACTTTAAACCCATACTAAAACCATAACGTTAAGTAAACTCTACAAACAAATTACAGTAATTTTACATCTTCATTATGCGTTAATTATTTTACCCTATTTATTTGACTGATAACTACTCCACATGTTGTTTATCTCGGCAGAAAAAAGGATAATGCATTGGATTTTAATAGCGCGAGGCACACATGACAGAATATGTATTGTTATTGATTGGCACTGTTCTGGTTAATAACTTTGTATTAGTACAATTTTTAGGCTTGTGTCCGTTTATGGGCGTGTCGAGTAAACTAGACACGGCTATAGGTATGTCTTTGGCTACCACTTTTGTGCTTACCCTTGCCTCTGTAACCAGCTACTTAGTTAACCAATATATTTTAATACCGTTGGATATTACCTATTTACGCACCATGAGCTTTATTTTAGTGATCGCTGTAGTAGTACAATTTACCGAAATGGTAGTACGTAAAACAAGCCCTACTTTATATCGCTTGCTGGGTATTTTTTTACCCCTTATAACCACAAACTGTGCTGTGCTAGGCGTTGCATTACTTAACATTAAAGAAGATCACTCCTTTTTACAGTCTGCGGTTTATGGCTTTGGTGCCGCAGTTGGTTTTTCGTTAGTACTTGTATTGTTTGCTGCCCTGCGAGAGCGCCTTGCAGCGGCCGATGTTCCTACCCCCTTTAAAGGTGCCTCTATTGCCTTAATTACCGCAGGCTTAATGTCGATGGCATTTATGGGGTTTACCGGATTAGTGAAGTTTTAATATGACCTTGTTTTATGCATTAATAGCACTAGGCTCACTGGCATTAGTTTTTGGCCTAATTTTAGGATTTGCCGCTATCCGCTTTCGGGTAGAAAGTAACCCTATTGTTGAGCAAATTGATACCATTTTACCGCAAACTCAATGCGGCCAATGTGGCTACCCTGGCTGTAGGCCATACGCCGAAGCGATTGCCAATGGCGACGAAATAAACAAATGCCCACCTGGCGGCGAAGCTACTATGAAAAAGCTCGCCGAATTAATGGGCGTTGATCCCAAGCCCTTAGCTGGCGGAGAGCAAGCTGAACCAATTAAAACTGTGGCATATATTCGCGAAGACGAATGCATTGGCTGTACCAAGTGTATACAAGCATGCCCAGTTGACGCCATTGTTGGTGCAACTCGACAAATGCATACTGTATTAATTGACGAATGTACTGGCTGCGATTTATGCGTAGAGCCCTGCCCTGTAGATTGCATTGATATGCTCCCTGTAGCCGAAACTAAACAAAACTGGAAATGGCAGTTAAATGCAATTCCCGTTACACAAATAGATTAGAGGTTTGAGTGGATAAGTTACTTGAACAAATAAAAAAAGGGGTCGTTTGGCCATTCCCTGGCGGCGTTCACCCACCACAACAAAAATCACTCTCTAATAGTGCCAGTATTACTCGCTTGCCATTACCCGACAAACTCGTAGTTGCACTTAAACAACACATAGGTGCTAACGGTAAACTTATTGTTGAGAAAGGTCAGCACGTTTTAAAAGGCCAAGCTTTAACCATACCTAAAGCTAACTGGTCGGTGCCTATGCATGCGCCAACCTCAGGCACAATAGCCGACATAAAGTTAATGCCTTCGGCGCACCCTTCGGCCCTACCTGAACTTAGTGTAATAATTGAGCCCGATGGTAAAGATTTATGGTGCGAGCTTAACCCAATTAAAAACCCAGCAACGCTAAGCCACGATGAACTTGTTAATATTATTCATCAAGCGGGCATTAGTGGTATGGGAGGCGCTGGTTTTCCAACTTATGTTAAAGCCGATACTAAGCAACCTATCGAGTTTTTAATTATTAATGCGGTTGAGTGCGAACCTTATATAACAGCTGATGACATGCTAATGCGCGAGCATGCCAAGCAAATAGTGCAAGGTATTGAGCTAATGCAACAACTGCTCAATCCTACGTTATGCATTGTGGGTATAGAGGACAACAAGCCAGAAGCAATTGCTGCAATGATACAAGCAGCGGAGCATAATAGCTTAATATTGGTGCAAAAAGTGCCCACTATTTATCCCTCTGGTGGCGAAAAACAGCTTATTAAACTGCTTACTAATCGCGAAGTGCCTAATAATGGCATTCCGGCAGATGTTGGTATACTGGTACATAACACCGGTACTTTATTTGCTATACAACAAGCTGTTTATGAAGGTAAACCCTTAATTGAGCGCGTAGTCACAGTAACGGGTAATACTATTCATAAACCCGGAAATGTATGGGCTTTATTAGGCAGCGAAATAAAGCACTTACTCGATTGCCAAGGTTTTTCGCCGGTACCACAGCAACAAGTAATTATGGGCGGCCCAATGATGGGCTTTACCCTACCAACAATTCGTATTGGCGTGGTAAAAACCACTAACTGTATACTCGCGCCCGATCATAAAGAGCTTGCAGAGCCCGGCCCAGAAAAAGCCTGTATACGCTGTAGTGCCTGTGCAGATGCTTGCCCTGCTTCTTTATTACCTCAGCAATTACAATGGTTTGCTAAGTCAAAAGAATACGACAAACTACAAGAACACAATTTGTTTGACTGCATAGAATGCGGCGCGTGTGCCTACGTTTGCCCAAGTGAAATACCGCTAGTGCAGTACTACCGGGTAGCCAAGGTAGAAATAAAAGAGCAGCAGGCAGAAAAAATTAAAGCAGATCGTGCTAAAGAGCGTTTTGATGCGCGAAAAGAGCGCCTTGATCGCGAACAAGCTGAGCGACAAAATCGCCATAAACGTAAGCCTGCAGTTAAAACACCAGACGAAAAACAAAAAGTAGCCGATGCTTTAGCAAGAGTTAAAAGTAAATCAGCTAATAGCGATGAAAAATCAGCCGTAGCCGCTGCTATTGCCCGTGCTAAAGCTAAAAAGCAACAAGGCGATGCACTTGAACCTGATAATAGCGAAGTAGCAAAAGAACGCGCATTGCGTAAAGAACAAGCTCGACAATATAAAGAGCAAAAAGCACAAAGTGATGAGCCAGCAAGCCCTGATGATAAAAAATTAGCTGTAGCCGCAGCCATAGCTCGCGCTAAAGCTAAAAAGGCCGCACAACTAGCAAACGCTGAAAGTACAACTGACGATGCACCGCAAAACGAGGCCCCCGTTGATGACAAAAAAGCTGCTGTAGCCGCTGCCATTGCTCGCGCCAAAGCTAAAAAGGCCGCGCAATTAGCAGACGCTGAAAGTACAACTGATGATGCGCTGCAAAACGAGGCCCCCGTTGATGACAAAAAAGCTGCTGTAGCCGCTGCCATTGCTCGCGCCAAAGCGAAAAAGGCCGCGAAAGCATTAGCCGATGCTGAAAGTACAACAGACGATGCACCGCAAAACGATGCACCCGTTGATGACAAAAAAGCTGCTGTAGCCGCAGCCATTGCTCGCGCCAAAGCGAAAAAGGCAGCGAAAGCATTAGCAGACGCTGACAATACAACAGACGATACACCACAAAACGATGCACCCGTTGATGACAAAAAAGCCGCTGTAGCCGCAGCCATTGCTCGCGCCAAAGCGAAAAAGGCCGCAAAAGCATTAGCCGATGCTGAAAGTACAACTGATGATGCGCAAGTAACGAGCGCTGTTGAGAATAACGACGCCGCATCTAGTACTAAAGCCGACGAGCCTAAAGCGAACGATGACAAGAAAAAAGCCGCAGTAGCTGCTGCTATTGCTCGAGCAAAAGCCAAAAAGTCTCAAAAAGAAGGAAATGATCAGTCGTGAAATTAACCATGGCCAGTTCGCCTCACAGCCATAGCCATAAATCGTTAACCCGATTAATGCTTTGCGTTATTGCTGCGTGTATTCCTGGGCTAATTGCTCAGATCATCTTTTTTGGTACAGGTGTGCTTATTCAGCTCATATTAGCGCTGATTGCTGTAAGTGTATTTGAAGCTGCAGTAATGCTACTTCGCAAACGCCCCGTTTGGCCCGCGTTAAGTGATGGCAGCGCGTGGCTTAGCGCAGTACTACTTGCATTGAGCATTCCGCCATTAGCCCCTTGGTGGATAGTTATTATTGGCTGTTTATTTGCCATCGTTATAGTTAAGCAGCTCTATGGTGGTTTAGGGTTTAATTTATTTAACCCTGCTATGGCCGCTTATGTATTATTATTAATTTCGTTTCCGGTACAAATGACCGCGTGGATGCCAATTACCGAGTTATTAAATACTCCGATTGGTTTTACCGAGCAGCTTAGGGTTGTTTTTACCGACTTTACTGCCACCGGTTTTAGTTTAGATCAAGTACGTGCAGGTATAGATGGCATTACTATGGCAACCCCACTGGACACTATTAAAACAGATATTGCCCATGGTTTAACCGTAACCGAAAGCATGCAAAAGCCGATATTTAATGAGTGGGCTGGACATGGATGGGTGTGGGTTAACTTAGGCTTTTTAGCCGGTGGTTTATACCTTTTAAAAGAAAAAATAATTAACTGGCATATCCCAGTAAGTTTTATTGCAAGCTTAGCGCTGTGCAGTGGCATAGGTTATATAGCAGCGCCCGGTACAGAGCCTGGCATAATACTTCATCTATTAAGTGGTGCCACTATGATGGCTGCATTTTTTATTGCTACCGATCCGGTGTCGGCTGCCACCACCAATAAAGGGCGCTTAATTTATGGCGCAGCTATTGGCTTATTAGTGTATTTAATTCGCACCTTTGGTGGCTTCCCTGATGCTGTTGCTTTTAGTGTATTACTGCTCAATATTGCTGTTCCCTTAATTGACTACTACACACAGCCGCGCACTTATGGCCACGGAGCAGCAAAATGATACTATCCTCTATGGCTAAAAACGGCGCTATTTTAACTGCTTTTGCATTAGTGACTACAGGGCTGGTTGCCTCTATTAATATGCTTACCGCCGATAAAATAGCAGAGCAAGAGCTATTGCACCTTACTTCACAATTACAAGAAGTGCTCGACCCGAGTACTTACGACAACGAGCTAACAACAGATTGCGTTATTATTTCAGATGAACGACTAGGCCCTTACGCTAATCAAATAGTTTACCGTGCCCGTAAAAACAATGAACCTGTAGCCCTTATTGTAAGGCACGTAACGCCAAGTGGTTACAGTGGTGATATTAACTTACTAACCGCGGTTTTAAGTGATGGTAGTATTGCCGGTGTGCGTACCACTAAGCACGAAGAAACTCCAGGCCTAGGCGATAAAGTAGAAGTTAAAAAATCACCGTGGATCACTAGCTTTAAAACGTTAACTGTACAAAGCAGTAGCGATGCACGTTGGGCGGTTAAAAAAGACGGTGGCCAGTTTGATCAATTTACCGGTGCAACTATTACACCTCGCGCTGTGGTTGGCTCGGTAAAAAATGCCGTATTATTTGCTCAAAGTGAATTTGATGCTATTTTTGCAGCACCTAATGCCCAATGTGTAGAGGTAACTAAATGAGTGAATTAAAAACACTATATAAAGACGGTATGTGGGTCAACAACCCTGCCCTAGTACAGCTATTAGGCCTTTGCCCATTGCTTGCTGTTACGTCTACAGTTACTAACGCACTTGGCTTAGGGCTGGCTACACTGCTTGTTTTAGTAGGTTCTAACATTAGTGTATCAATAGTGCGAAACTGGGTACCTAAAGATATTCGTATACCGGTATTTGTCATGATTATTGCCGGCTTTGTAACTATAGTGCAGCTATTAATGAACGCTTATACCTATGGGCTTTATCAGTCGTTAGGTATTTTTATTCCGTTAATTGTTACTAACTGCGCCATTATTGGTCGCGCTGAAGCATACGCATCTAAAAACCCAGTTCACTTATCGGCGTTTGATGGGCTAATGATGGGTTTGGGCTTTATGATTGTGCTTGTTGTTTTAGGCGCAATGCGCGAGCTAATTGGGCAAGGCACTTTATTTGATGCCGCCGACTTGTTACTTGGCCCTTGGGCACAAAGCCTACGCATTGAAGTATTTAGCTTTGATAATCAATTTTTACTCGCAATTTTACCACCGGGTGCCTTTTTAGGTCTTGGGCTACTTATTGCCGCTAAAAATGTAATTGACGCACAAATAAAGTCAAAACAAGTTACCCCACCAGAGCCTGAAAAAGGCCCTCGTGCTCGTGTTACTAGCTTAACTTAAAGGAAAAGCGCACATTAATAAGGTGTGCGCTTAAGTAATATGAATAAAGAAAAACGCCACCAAATTCTTACTCGCTTACGCGACGATAACCCGCATCCAGAAACCGAGCTTGAATACTCAAGCCCGTTTGAGTTACTTGTCGCTGTAACGCTCTCAGCGCAAGCAACCGATGTAGGCGTTAACAAAGCTACTCGAAAGTTGTTCCCTGTGGCTAACACACCACAAGCCATTTTAGATTTAGGCCACGATACACTGCGAGATTATATAAAAACCATCGGCTTATTTAATTCTAAAGCCGCAAACGTTTATAAAATGTGCCAAATTTTGGTGGATGAACACAACAGCATAGTTCCCGAAAACCGAGAAGCACTAGAAGCCCTACCAGGCGTCGGCCGAAAAACCGCAAACGTAGTACTCAACACCGCGTTTGGCTGGCCTGTAATCGCCGTAGACACGCATATATTTCGTGTTTCTAACCGTACTAAACTCGCCATGGGTAAAGATGTTGTAGCCGTTGAGCAAAAGCTTGAAAAAGTAGTGCCTAAAGAATTTAAGGTCGATGTACACCACTGGCTTATATTGCACGGGCGTTATACCTGTGTGGCGCGCAAACCTAAGTGTGGCAGCTGTATCATCGAAGATTTATGTGAGTTTAAAGAAAAGACTGAAGAATAAAAAGCAGCTAAATAGCTGCTTGATTTATTTACAGTGAAGTGCACTTTTGTCTAATTTTTTGGATTGCTTAGATGAATAAGTCTTACTTGATCTGTCAAATCCAACTAATAGAGCTCGATCAAATCTGACAGTCCCATATGTACCATTAACGGGCCTTCAAGGCGTGAATCTGAAACTTTGTTGGGTGGCGCCTTGGCTTAACCAACCTACCTTTTGACGTTACTGTACGGGGTAGATCGGATAAGTGACGAAGCCACGCCATCCGACAAAAATGATGAGTTTACTAGAAACAGCCAGACTTACCGCGTTGATAAGCAAATGTAACACGCAAGCATAGCTATTAGTTTTTACGTTGATTGAGGTAGGTTGGTTTGAGCGCAGCGAAACCCAACGAAAAAAGGCAGTGCCAGTTAACATTAGCGTTATGTATTATCGATTACCTAAAAAAGTACCGGATGTAGGTCGGATAAGCGAAGCGCCATCCGACACAGTAAAATATCTTGCCAATTATTATTATCAGCATTTTATATTGTCGGATGGCTGGAAAGTGCCAAAAGCAGCCCTTGAGTGACTTAGTGATAAAGGCTGCAATGATACGATTGCTGACATTTCACTATTTCTTTTTATGCCTTCTCATTGCCATTAATAGACTGTCATTTAGCTATCGCAACAACTTTGACCTTCTTGAATTGGCGGGCATTTCACTGTTCCATAAGAGCAATATACGCAACAATCGCCTTTCAAAGGCTTTAGGAGAACTTTGCAAGATTCACATTCATAATACCACTGGCAAGCGTTGGTTGGCATTTCTTCAGTTTTACTGAAGCCACACTCAGGGCAAGTAATGGTAGAATTTAACTCTATACTTTGCATGTTTGCTCCTTCAAAGGTTTAACAATGTCTAATACGGACATTACAATCATCAAACAAATACCTACATAAAACAAATAAGTGCTCCATTCGTATTGCCATAGTGGATAGAGGGTTAACAAAACCGCTATAGGGCCAATAACCCCAAGAATACCTCTCGCATGATTTTGGTTTTTATACCAGTTATACAAATTTACCAACAATGCCAGAGTTGCAAATATAGGTAACAAGGTATTTACAGCAATTCCCTCAAAGTGAGAGAGAAAGCCTAATCCTAATGCTGATGCTAACGAGCCGAGTGCGGGGAAGCACCCCGTACAACTAAGAGCCGCAAGCCAAACACCACCTGAGCTAACTTTATCTAAAATCTTATTAATCATTTTTAACGTCTAACATTATTTGAATGATTTGAGTATGAACTCCGTAGGTAGGTACGGAGTCAATACTATTTTAGCGAATCGATTATTGGGCAGTGGGATTGATCGTTATTGTTGCGGCATGAATTAGTCATTTCTTTTATGACGACTTCTAAGCGTTGAAGGTCAGCTATCTTATTTTGAATTACGTTCAATTTCAGCAAGCCTAGGGATTCTACTTTGGCACAATCGCCATCCATTGACATCAATGAAGCCACTTCTTTTAGAGTAAAGCCAAGTGCTTTGGCCTTACAGATGAATTGTAATTGTTTGGTGATTGAGTCGTCATAGACACGATAACCATTTTGAGGTTTTTGAGGCTGTTTTATCAAGCCTTCCCGCTCATAAAACCGTATAGTTTCTACGCCTATATCAAGTTCTTTAGCCAACTTGCCTATTGTTTTCATCGTCCAACCATAAAATCAACTTTAATCATGACATTAGTATATCAATACGAAGTAAAATTGCTCGAACTACAATGACTGGTTTTCGCTCATACCCGAATTCTTTTGTAGCGAGCTAAGCTTAAAACTCCATAAACACCGGAGTACAACTAATGCACCAGTTAACTATATATCAGCCTAAAGAGCCTTGGAATAAAAATAAGCTTGTAGGACAAAAGTTACCTCTAAAATTACAGCAAATATGGGCTATCCGAATACGACTGGAACTTTTTCATAAAATAAGAGATCTAGCACTATTTAACCTAGCCATAGATAGCAAACTAAGAGGGTGTGATTTAGTTTCACTAAAAGTTAATGACATTGCACATGGTAAAGCAATCCAATCACGGGCAATAGTCGTTCAAAAAAAGACTGGTATGCCTGTTCAATTTGAAATTACTGGAAATACAAGGAAATCAATTGTGGCGCTCATAGAGCAATTTACTCTCAATTCTTATGATTACTTGTTTAAGTCACGAATTCATTCCTCTGAACACCTTTCAACCCGTCAATATGGACGTATAGTTGACTCTTGGGTCACCTCAATTGGGTTAGATAAGACTCAATATGGCACTCATTCAATGAGACGTACCAAACCATCACTAATTTACAAAAAAACTAAAAATTTAAGAGCCTGTCAGCTTCTACTTGGCCATAGAAAACTAGAGAGCACTGTCAGGTACTTGGGAATAGAAGTTGATGATGCGTTAGAAGTATCAGAACAGATCGATGCTTAAATTTGAACCTAAGCCAGACTCGAAGTTAGAGTCTGGCACGTGCCATAATCCGACCTTGAGACACATAGAGATTAAGACTGCAAAGATACGAAAGCGGAAGTTAGCTTTGGCCTGTTTAACGACAAATATTCCGACAAAGCAGTCATGACTATTAGTTTATTGTTAAATCTAATCTTTCTTTTCGTTCATCTACTCAATAACCCCACGCTAAACGTGACTTTAGCGTGGGGTTAGAGTTCACAGTAATTTTATCTGGATAGCTCTTTTATTTTTTTCTCTGAAAACCAGCGATATAAAACAGGTAAAACAAATAATGTTAACAGTGTTGCAGTTACCAAGCCGCCAACAATAACACTCGCTAATGGGCGCTGTATTTCTGCACCAACACCATTAGACATTAACATCGGTATCAAACCTAAAGCTGATGTTATAGCAGTCATAAGTACAGGTCTTAATCTTGAAGTAGCGCCTTCAAAAACGGCTTTAGATGCTTCTAGACCGTCTTTAATACGTTGGTTGATACTTTCTACCATAACGACCCCATTCAATACCGCTACACCAAATAAGGTAATAAAGCCAACGGAGCTTGGTACAGACAAGTATTGTCCAGATAAATATAAGGAGAAAACTCCGCCAATTACAGCAAGCGGCACGTTGACCAATATCAGCATAGCTTGACCAACAGAACCAAAGGCAAAGTAAAGTAGTAGTGCGATTAGTGCTAACGATAAAGGTACAACTATAGCTAACCTATTTTGAGCACGTTTTTGACTTTCGAACTGGCCGCCAATCGAAACAGAATAACCTGAAGGTAAGTCAACCTTTTCAGCAATTACCGTTCTGATATCGGCAACCACGCTTCCCATATCTCGATTTTGTACATTTGCTTGGATAACGACTCTTCGTTGTACATCATCGCGTCTAACTTGTGGTGGGCCTGACTCAAATGAGACTGAGGCTACGTCACCCAGCCGCACCCAAGCACCAGTAGGTGATTGAAGCCGAATATCAGCAATAGCTTCTTTGTTACTTCGGTACTCTTCCTCTATGCGAACGTAAATATCATAACGTTCATTACCATTGATTATTTGTCCGGCTTCAACACCACCAATACCATCACGCACAACCTCCATTATGTCACTCACAGACAATCCAAAGCGTGATAGTTCTTGCCTGTTAGGACTTATCACCAATTGCGCTTCACCAGCAATTTGCTCCAATGCAACATCCCTTGCACCTTCAATGTTTTTAATTGCTGTTTCTATTTCTTGACCTTTAGCCGCCAGTACCTCAAGTTCAGGCCCAAACAACTTTATCGCCAACTGAGCCTTAACACCAGATAGTAGCTCATCGACACGAGTCGCAATAGGTTGAGAAAAGTTGAGTAGCAACCCAGGGAATTCTTCTAAAGATCTCTCCATTTTTCCTTGAAGTTCATATCGATTAGATGCACTGGTCCACTCAGAAACAGGCTTCAACCCTATGTAAATTTCGATGTTATTCACAGGCTCTGGGTCTCCACCTATTTCTGCTCGACCAATTCGGCTTAATGCATAGGTTACTTCAGGGAAAGCCATTAGTTTTTCTTCTAGAATTGGTGCCACAGTGAGCGCGGTATCTAAACTGGAAGAAGGTGCAAGCGTTGCTCTTAAGTTTATCGTCCCTTCTTCTAACTCAGGTACAAATTCAGTACCAATTAATGGAACTAATGCAAAGGCAGAGAAAACTAATATAAGTGCGGCTGAAATGACTAATTTGGTGCGTTTTAGTGCGAATGTAAGCCCTTTTCTGTAGAGTTTGTCTAATGGCCTAAGAACAAAGCTTTCCCTCTCTTTTACACCTGACTTAAATAAATAAGTAGCTAAAGCGGGTACAACAAACAACGCAACCACAATAGCAGATATAACAGCTAAAATGATGCTTATTGCCATAGGTTGAAATAACTTTGCCTCAACACCTTCAAAGCTAAATAAAGGCGTAAATACGACTAAAATAATAGAAGCTGCAAAAAATACGGGACGAGCCACTTCTTTACCCGCATTTTGAAGACGTAACTTAATACCATGCTCATCTTGTTCTACATCATGTGGATCAGTATCAGCACTAGGCACTCTTTCTTTTACAGTTTTTAAATGGGTAGAGTCTGGTCTATTTAAATGCTTAAACATGTTTTCAACCATCACGACTGAACCATCAACTAGCATACCAATGGCTACGGCAATGCCACCCAATGACATAAGGTTTGCAGAAATGCCCCACCAAGCCATGATCATTAACGCGATACCAATTGAAATTGGAATAGATATTAGGACAAGGAAGGTTGCACGTATATTCATTAAAAATAGTGCTAATACAATACAGATGAAAATAAATGCTAGTAATAGTGCATCAACTACTGTATCAACGGCTTTTTCAATCAAATCAGCCTGATCATAAAATGGTTCAAAGCGAACACCTTTAGGCAATGCTTGATTAATCAATGGGATTCTTGCATTGATACCATCAATGGTGGCTTTAGTATTAGACCCCATGCGTTTTAAGACAATGCCAGAGACAACTTCACCTAAATTTTCGACTTTACCGTCTTCGGTTTTGCGCGTCATTGTGACAGCACCTTGACGAATTTCACTGCCCATTTCAACTTTAGCAATATCCGAAACCGTCACAACTGTCCCATCAACTGTTTTGACGGGAACTTGTTTGATATTACTAATACCAGCGTCACCACTTTCAAACCAACCTGCACCTCTAATAACAAGCTGCTCTTGCCCACGGTTCATATACCATCCGCCAACATTGGCATTGTTGTTATCTAGGGCACCAACAACGTCTTCTTGCGTTAGGTTATAAGAAAGAAGCTTAGATGGATCTACATTTACTTGGTACTGCCTAACAATACCTCCAAAGGAGAGTACATCAGTAACACCATCGACAGGCATAACGAGTAATTTTACTACCCAATCATTGAGACTCCTGAGTGCCATAGCATCATAGCCTGCATCTTTATCTGAAATAAGAAGGTACTGAAATACTTGGCCTAGCCCTGAGGTGTTTGGCCCCATTTCGGGTGTGCCGACACCTTCTGGTATCAGTTCTTTTGCGGCTTGAAGACGCTCAAATACAAGTTGTCTTGCAAAGTAAATGTCGGTGCCTTCTTTGAAAACAACCGTGACGCCAGACAAGCCTGTTTTAGAAATTGAGCGCACTTGTTCTACATCAGGTAAGGCATACATGACCGCTTCAATGGGGTACGTAATGAGTTGTTCAACTTCTTCAGCAGCTAGTCCTGGCGCTTCAGTATTTACAGCAACTTGAACATTAGTAACATCAGGAAAGGCATCTAAATTTAGTTTTGGTATAACCATAATTGCGCCGACAATTGTGGCAAACAGCGCAATCAAAATCAGGAGTCTATTATTAACAGACCAATCTATTATTTTATTAAACATAGTCTTGCTCCTTAGTGGTTATGCGGATCAAATCCGCCTTTAGCGATTTCAGAAGCAACAAAAAATGCGCCTTTGGTTACAATTCGCGTCCCACTATCAAGGCCAATGATTTCCCTAAAATCACCTAAGGCTCGGCCTAGTTCTACTTCTACAGCTTTAAATTCTCCAGGGTGGTCTTCGACAAATACGGTCCAATCACCATCTGCGCTGCGGATCAATGCTTCTTCTGGCACAGCCATCACTTTCTGCTTTGTGGCAAACTGAAAGTAAACTTTTACAAACATACCTGAATGAAGGTTATCATCAGCATTCTGTACCCCCAATCTAATAATTCTTGTACGAGTTACGGGATCAATTGTATGGGCTTCTTGGATAACTTTGGCATTGTAACTCTGGCCTTCTAATTTAAGTACCGCAGGAGAATCAATTGATAAATTTAGCTTTTTATTTGGAGAAACTTTTGCTTCAACCCATAGTTGTTTTTCATCAGCTAACAACATGACTGAATCCCCAGCATCAACACGTTGCCCTTGGATAAAGTCGTCTTGAAGCACGACACCTTCACGGTGCGCCGTTAATGCATATTGTCCAAATGCTTTAATGTCTTTGTTAGAAATACCATTTATTGCTTTTTCAGTTAACCCTAAAGCAATGAGCTTGCCATAGCTCGCATTGTATGTTGTTTCAGCTTGTAATAATCGACTTTCACTCACCGTCTTATTACCCAGCTTTTTTACACGTTGCCATTCGGTTGAAGCGATTAAATAGTCAGCTTGTGCTTGTGCCATTGCTTCACTAAATAATGTAACTAACTTCTGACCTATTTCTACATACTCGCCAAGCGCTGCATGGCGACTGATAATGACTGACTCTGTACGTGGTGATACCACATAACTTTTATAGCCATTAGCTTTTATTTCGCCAGGTGCATATACGGAGCTAAATTGATATTCAGGCTTAACACTTTCCACTTTAATGTTAGCAAGCGACATCTTCTTTGGATCAATAGTGATACCTTCTTCATGTCCTTCTTCTCCCTCTTTATTACCACCTTCATGGCCGTGCTCGTCATGGTCACCTTTATCTTCTTCATGTCCCTTTTCGTGTTCATGCTCATCTTGATGTTCTTTTTCTTCTTGTTTCGAAACGTTTGTGACAGAACCAGTTCCATCTGACGACTGTGCAAAAGCATCATGATTTGTAGTAAACCCAACTAACAGGCAGCTAATTACTACGGCTAAAAATTTTTTACTAATTACTGTATTCATTTTTGTAACCTATATTTTTAATAAATTTAAGATTTCGTTTTTCGCTACTGAAAAAACAAAGCGCTCAAATCTCAAATTTGGATAACTGACCCATACTTAAAATGAAGGATATTTCTGCAAGCTTGAATTGATTTTCCAAACGTATTCCTGCATGAAGCCCTTCCGCACGTTGATTTAATGCAAGTAAGTAGTCAGAAGTATTAATGTCACCAGCTTCCCAGCGCTTATTTAATAAGTTTTCGCTGCTATCTAATCTGCCTTTTGTCAGTTTTTGCCATTGCTCATAATATTTTTTACTGACAATAAGCGATTCATAATTAGCTTTTGCTTCAAATGACTGCTTTCGATAAACCGACCGAAAGTTAGCCTCTGCTGCAATTGCTTCTGAATAAGCGGCTTTAACAGTATCTGAATAGTTATTTCTGATATTTAAAGGCATTGAGAAAGTCACGCCAATCAAGTCTTCATCTCCACTTTTCCCTGCGTTAACTCCAATGGTTGGATTGGCTTTAGATTCCATAGTGGTTAGTTGAGCTTTAGATTGTTTTATCTTCCATTGCGCTCTAGCGAGTTTAACTTTTGGATGTTCCTCAACCCACTGAGAGTTAAATGAATAGTTTGTTGCTCCAAAAGTAAATGAAAACAAATTGGTAGTATTAGGCGTCCAATCAGGCAATAACTCCTGAACATTTACCTCTGCATTTTTCAAAGCAATTTGCGACTCAGATATTTCACTGAAAACTTGGGACAAGTTTAAATAAACCAGTTCAGCGTCAAGTGGCTCTAAAAGTCCTGCTTTTCGCTTATCTTCAATAATTCCAACGAGCGTTTGTAATTGATTTTCTCTTACTGAAAGTAACTGAGCCACCTTTTTTGCTGCTTGCCAATTAACTATTGCAGTTAAAGCGTTAGCCTTTTTAGAATCGAGTAGAGATAACAATTGTTGCTGGTTTGCATAAACACCAATTTCACCAATGCTTTTATTTGCTGATTGCTTATCCCAAAAATCAATCGTTTGACTGATACCAATAGAATAATTATCAAAATCACCCTCTTTTTCATAGCTTGCTTCAAGCTCTGGGTTATATACGGCTTTAGTTAAGCTCTTGGCTCTATGATTACTTGCATTAAGTAACTCTTTAGCCGCAACAACTTCGGGATCTTTATTTATTTGACTATCTAGCCATGAAATACTTTTCTGTTTGGCATAAGTGGCAACTGAAAAACTCACAGCCATACATAAAGACAGGACTAAACCTGCATTTTTTAAATATATATACATAAAAATTCTTAATTTTAAAATTAATAAACACGAAACCTTTATCCATTATTAAAGGATAAATAGGTCATTAAAAATTAATCTAATTAAGAAATGGGCGGACGAAGTATCGCTTCAAGAAAGGTACTTGTTTGATCAATTTGATAAGGCGTTTTATTGATAATGTTTAGTTTGCCCGTGGTATTTGAATTACTGACTAAAATCCAAGATAAGTGGCTGCCACTGCAATGTCCGCAGTGATGACAATCTTTTTCATTATGCTGCTCATCACCTACATTATCATTTGAGACATTTCGATCATCTGCATGATCATGTTGAATTTGAAGGTGCTCTATATCTATTTGGTGATTCTCAGGTGTTGCGGATACAACAGCAGTTAACGATTGCAAAACAATCGAAACGACTAATAGTATTTTTAACGCAACATTGAATTTCAAAATAAACACCTACTTAAATATGAAAAATTATAATATCAAAAAAAGGTTTTCTAAACTAGCCATGCGCATGTTTTTCATGCTCGTCACGGCAAGTTTCTTGAGGAAACTCAAACTCAATGGTTGTATGAGATAAATTATAAGAAGAAAGTTCCTTAGCCACTTGTTGTTTTAGCCTAATTAATTTATCAACCTCAAAGTTATGGGCTAACTCTAGGTGAGCAGTTAATACGTGACTTTCCCCGTCTAATGACCAAAAGTGCATATGATGAATCCCATTAATTTCAGGTATAGCCTTTATCGCTTTTTCAATATTATTCTGCACTTCTTCATCAGGTGTAGCTTGAAGAAATAGTGCCAATGTTGTTTTCAGGTTTTTCAAAACGTTAAACAATATAAACAGTGTAAAGCCTATAGAAAGCAAAGGATCTAATATTGGTAGATCTACAAAAAGCAGCACGATAGAAACAATTAGGACTGCAACCCAGCCAAGTACGTCTTCAAGCAAATGCCACGTAAGTACTTTTTCGTTCAGCGTTTTACCCGCTTTTAGTTTAAATACTGCATACCCATTAACAGCAACCCCAAGTAATGCAAGACCCAACATTCCTTCAGCCATTGGCATTTCAGGATTAGATAATCTTGGTATTGCTTCAAATAGCACCCAGACAGAACCAATAACTAATACAATACTGTTAATTAATGCGCCAAACAGGGTAAGACGACGATAGCCATAGCTAAATCTATCGGATGCTTCTTTATCCGAGAAACGACTCAGTATCCAAGCGAATCCTATAGATAAACTGTCACCCAGGTCATGTACAGCATCAGCCATAATAGCGGTACTGTTGGTTAGCCAACCACCAATAAATTCGATAATAGTAAATGAAACATTAAGGAAAAATGTCCAACCTATACGGTCGTCTTTTCCATGCGAATGGCTATGGCTATGATTGTGCATTTTCCACCTCAAGAACTTTTAAATTTCTTACATTGACTACGTTAAAATTGATAAAGTGACGGATCACTCGTTGATACATCCAACGTTTGATTCCTGATAAGTTAGTTCCTTTTTCGAGATAAAACTCATCAGGGGAATTATAAACACCAAAATCATCATGAATACCTTCTTTTTGTATATAGGTATCTTGACCACGCCAATCTGTATCTGGCGAAGAGAAACACTTTGTTGCAACACCATAACCACAAAATTCGTTTTTTATTTGACTAAATTTGTGCTGTAGTGAACTTAAATATTGTTCATCTAATATAAAGCCTTCTAAGTTTATCCAACGATCCTTGAAATAAACTTCAATCCAACTATGAATGATATATTTAGGTGCTAACCAAAATACATAAGTTGGAATAGCTCCTTTTTGTAATCGCTGCTCAATAGTAAAGCCGTGAAAACGACATTGAATACCTAATCCTCGTAACAAAGCCATCAGCAAGTTACCCTTGGTATTGCATTGTCCGTAACCATCGGCTAAAACACTGCTTGCTGAAATATCATCACTCTCATTGTAACCAAATAATATTTCATCTTTAACAAATTGGTAGGCTGCACCAATTTTGTTGAAGTCATCGAGTTCTTGCCAATTACGCTCAGAAATTAATGATTGAATTGTAGAGTGTTCAAAATTTACTATCTTGGTTTTTTCTAGATATTTGCTATTCATTGATGTTTCCTTACTTTGAACAACCAAAGGTTGATTGTTTATCTTCATTTGGTGTTTAACGTGTTTTCTCAGCAACAGCTAATTCTTGTTTAGCATCGCTTAGTATTCGGTAAGCGCCTCGAAGAATTAACATTGAAATGATGCTACCAATGACGATATCAGGCCAACGCTGTTTCAGCACCATAACGAGTATGCCTGCGATAACGACACCAAGATTTGCAATTACATCATTCGCTGAAAATATCCAGCTAGCTCTCATATGTACTTCATCGTTGTTGTGCTTTCGAATAAGGATGAGACAAATCACATTTGCAACTAAAGCAACCATGCCTACGCCAATCATAAACCAAGAGTGAGGCTCACTTTCACCATACAGCCTTCTAGCAATATCCATTAGAATTAGCACGCCTAACCCCAGTTGGAAATAGCCACTCACTAAAGCAGCATTAGCCTTATGTTGGATTGACTTTCCCACCGCGTATAGTGCAATTGCATAGACGATTGCATCCGCTAGCATGTCTAACGAATCTGCAATTAAAGCCGTTGATTCTGATAACCAACCAAAGCCAATTTCAAAAACAAACATCGAGGCATTGATAGCCAGAAGCCAATAAAGCACCGTTTTTTGCTGGTTATCTTTTAGCTCAACTTCACACCCACAATCGCTCATTTTCATCTCCGATTAACTTGTATGCTCTAACTATAAATCCTATAGTGACTATAGGGTCAAGTTTATTTGGAAATTTTATGAAAATTGGTGAGTTATCGAAAACATCGGGGTATTCAGTACAAACCATCCGATATTATGAAAAGGAGGGCTTGCTGTCAGATCCTGATCGCACTGAAGGGAATTTCAGGTTGTATTCTAATAAGGCATTTAAAGAGCTAGAGTTCGTAAAGCATTGTCGAAGTTTAGATATTCCGCTTAATGATATTAAGCGACTCATTGAATTAAAAAACAAGCCAGAGGAGAGTTGCTCTAGTGTAAATGCATTAATTGATCGGCAACTAACTTTAGTTAATCAACGAATGAAGGAATTGAATGCACTCAAAAAAGAGTTAAAACTAATGGCAAGCTCTTGCGGGTCTGACGGTACAATTGAAGTCTGTGGCATTATCAAGTCATTAGATAGTTGAACTAAATATAACTTTAGATTAGTAGTATTCACAAAGGCAATAATGAAAACCATTGGCAAATTAGCACAATCATTAAATTTAAATGTAGAAACCATTCGTTTTTATGAACGAGAAGGACTGATTACACAACCTGAAAAACCAATATCTGGTTATAGACAATATGACGAATCAATAGCAGGACAACTTAGGTTTATCACAAAAGCCAAAGCGCTCGGCTTTACGTTAAGAGAAATAAAATCGCTAATGTCTATGGACAGCAACTGCGCTCAAGTTGAGCTATTAAACCGACAAAAGTTAGCAATCATTCGAGACAAAATTAATGACCTTCAACGTTTAGAGAAAGTAATTGTGGGTATGACAAATACCTGTATGCAAAACGAAGATCCAACACATTGCCCCATAATTGACTCATTAAAATGATTGACTCCGTACTTGTATACGGAGTTTAGAATGATGGTAATATCAACCAATAGACTTTCAAATGATAAATAAAATATTAGACAGAGTAGGCTCTAGTGGCGTTTGGCTAGCGGCACGGCCTGCCTCCCTGCATTAAGGTCACTTGCATCGGCATTAGGACTAGGCTTCTTCTCTCACTTCGAAGGAATAGCTGTAAATACGCTTTTACCTATTTTTGCATCTTTGGAACTATTGGTAAACTTATACAACTGGCACAAAAATAAAAACCATACCAGAGCTGTCTTCAGCATTCTAGGGCCTGTAGCAGTGCTATTAACGCTTTATCCTCTTTGGCTATATGATTGGAGCACATACCTATTTTACTTTGGTATTTGCTTAATGGTCGTTATGTCGGTTTTGGATATCGTAAAACCAGTAAGGGAGCAAACATGCAACGTATGGCTAATTGCCGTCGTTGAAACGATTAACGGTCAATGTCTGCTTTTCGCTCATAGCTGTAAGTCAGATATGAGCTACTTCAACTCAATAATTAATGCGCATTCCAGTATTACTTTTTGTTTTTTAAAGTAGGTGGCTGACTTTGGCACCTTTGATTTTTCGTACCTTGCAAGTCAATTTAAATAAAATCTATTTATTCGTGATTTTGCGTAATTATTGGCGCATTTTCAAAGTATTAATTTCACAAGTATCAATCCTTTAGTTATGCTACTAAACATTATGAAATTTTATTGCGAAAACGCCTATGTTACCTTTACTTCGTATCTTGTTAATTGAGCAAGACCCTATCATCTTGCAAGAGCTTTCAACGAATCTGTCGAAAACGATCCCTAACTTTGAGCGAAATGATGTTCATATCGACATAATTGAATGTCTTGATTTAAAGCAAGCGTTGGAATATGTAGAGGAAGATGGCGATATTCAAGCCGTGGTTCTCAGTTGGGATGTACACAACAAGGGTGAGAGAACTTATAGTCGCTTTATCGAGCAGTTAAAGGGGATCCGTATCGAGTTGCCTGTGTATGTTATTGGCGACGACACGAAAGGATTAGAGATAGTTAACGAGTCGGAGGAAATTGAGTCTTTCTTTTTTAAAGATGAGGTAATTTCTGACCCGGAAGCGATTTTAGGCTATATGATCAACGACTTCGATGATCGAGGAGAAACCCCATTCTGGACGGCATATCGTCGTTATGTTGGCGAAGCAAACGATTCATGGCACACACCTGGCCATAGTGGCGGCTCTAGCTTTAGAAACTCTCCCTACATCAAAGATTTTTATCAGTTTTATGGCCGTAATGTATTTGTTGGCGACCTGTCGGTTTCAGTCGATTCGCTAGGTTCATTGTCAGACAGTACCAATACCATTGGCCGTGCTCAAGAATCAGCCGCGGCGACGTTTGAAGTTAAGCATACCTATTTCGTCACGAACGGTTCATCTACCTCAAATAAAATCATTTTGCAGACACTGCTGCGCAAGGGCGATAAAGTAATCATCGACCGAAATTGTCATAAATCGGTGCACTATGGCATATTGCAATCAGCTAGTTTTCCTATTTATTTGTCGAGTATTTTAAATCCTAAATATGGGATTTTCGCGCCACCCTCGTTGGCCGATATAAAGCAGGCGATCGAGCAAAATACCGATGCAAAATTGCTGGTTCTTACTGGTTGCACTTACGATGGCTTACTGAGCGATTTGAAACAAGTGGTAGCGTTTGCCCATCAACATGGTATTAAAGTGTTTATCGACGAAGCGTGGTTTGCTTACTCCCTTTTTCATCCCAGCTTACGCTATTATTCTGCCATTCATGCTGGAGCCGACTATATCACCCATTCTGCGCATAAAGTGGTATCGGCGTTTTCTCAGGCGTCTTACATTCATATTAACGATCCAGATTTTGATGCCGATTTCTTTCGAGAAATTTACAGTATTTACGCCAGCACATCGCCAAAGTATCAGCTTATAGCGTCGCTTGACGTGTGCCAAAAGCAGTTAGAAATGGAAGGCTATAAGCTGCTCAATGCCTTGCTAAAACATGTGGAAGAATTTAAACAACAAATGGCCTCGCTCAACCATATTAAAGTGCTTGGTAAGCAAGACTTTATGGAAATATTTCCGCATTTTAGCGGAGACAATATGGGCCATGATCCACTAAAAATTCTCATCGATATTAGTCAATTGCCTTATTCGTTAAAAGATATTCATAAATTCCTGCTGGATGAAATTGGGCTAGAAATAGAAAAATACACTCACAGTACTATCTTGGTTTTACTGACGCTTGGAGGTACGCGTTCGAAGATCATTCGTCTGTACAATGCATTAAAAAAACTCGACAGCGGTAAGGTAAAACTGTCAACATCGACGCGTCGCTCCCGCTTGCCGGAGAATTTACCTGCCATCGACCTAGCGTGTATTCCAAGCGATGCTTTTTATGGCGAGCGCGAATCTGTGCCTATTAGCAAAAGCAACAACCGCATTTGTGCCGGTTTAGTTACGCCATATCCACCGGGCATCCCACTGTTGGTTCCGGGGCAGCATATAACTGAAGATCATATAGAGTATCTGAAAGAGTTAGCGGGACAAGGATTGACGATTCAAGGAAGCTTCGATGGCGAGATCTATGTTCTTAAAGGCAAGGTTAAGAAGTAAAGCGTCTTTTGGTCATAGTCTTTTTACTGAGCAGCTGTGTCGCTAGGCATTGCTGCTGTATAAAGCGTTATTGAGTTAATTTTTGAATTACTATTTTAATGTTTAGCTGTATTTTATTTAACGAATAAATAGCTTAGCCATAGAAAACGGTGTTATTAGTATTAAAAGGCTCAACAGATCTGTTGAGCCTAACATAACGAGTAACTTACCTTAGCTTACTAACAAGCTATTTTTATGAGCTGTACCGATTTACACAATTTAAATCGTTAAAACATTGCTCTAGTCTTGCGGCCATATGCTGCTCTGTATGACGAAGCCATACGCGAGGATCATAGTATTTTTTATTAGGCTTGTCGTCCCCTTCTGGGTTACCAATTTGCCCTTGTAAATACGCTTGTTTGTCTTGGTAATAGTTTAAAATACCGTTCCAACACGCCCACTGCGTATCTGTATCGATATTCATTTTTACTACGCCGTATGTTAACGACTCTGCAATTTTATCGTACTCAGAGCCACTACCGCCATGAAACACAAAATTGATTGCGTTATGCTCTAAGCCAAATTGTTTTGCTACATAGGCCTGTGAGTCTTTTAATATAGTAGGAGTAAGCACAACATTACCCGGTTTATATACCCCATGAACATTGCCAAATGACGCCGCTATAATAAAGTTTGGACTAATACGACTTAAGCGCTCGTAAGCGTAAGCTACATCTTCTGGCTGGGTATAAAGCGCAGAACTATCGAGATGTGAGTTATCCACCCCGTCTTCTTCACCACCGGTACATCCTAGTTCAATTTCTAGGGTCATGCCTATTTTTGCCATGCGCGCTAAGTAACGTTCACATATTTCAATATTTTCTTCTAAAGATTCTTCTGAAAGATCGATCATGTGCGAACTAAAAAGCGGCTTGCCAGTAAGTGCAAAATGCTGCTCGCCTTCATCTAATAAACCATCAATCCAAGGTAATAATTTTTTTGAAGCATGATCGGTATGTAGCATAACCGCTACACCATAATGCTTAGCAACAGAGTGAACATACTTAGCAGCACTAACCGCGCCAAGTACAGCCCCTTGGTGTTCAGGTAGCGACAAGCCCTTACCACAAAAAAACTGCGCTCCACCATTTGAAAGTTGAATGATAACCGGTGACTTCATTGTTTGCGCGGCTTCAAGAGTTGCATTTATAGACGAGGTACTAACAACGTTAACTGCAGGTAATGCATATTGATTTGTTCGGGCATGCTTATATACCGCACTTACTTCATCGCCAACTATAACGCCAGGTTGAATAGTTGTAGCTAAATAATTCATTATAGGTTCCTTACTGTTTTAAAGCTTTTATACAAGCATCTGTAATTGCTCGCCAGTTTTGTTGCTCTACTCACCCTTTTTAGCAACGCCTGTTACGGCAAAAACTAACAGAGCAAAAAATACAGCCGATAAAAAATCAATACCATCACACAAAGATGGCGGAAAATGTTTTTGCTCATCAAAGCCGTATTTTAACGCCATAATATCACGGTATTAAAAACACCGGGCAATACTGGCACATTACAGTTAACAAGTTTGCTGAGTGATTTTGGTTACGTAGCAGTTGTACCTATTAAATCGGTACCCACTGCACATACTTGCTCTAGTATAGCTGTATTTATGACTGTACCTGTACCTACTTTACGCTTCGGCTGGCGTTTTTATTGCTTTTAATACCTCAACTAAGCTTGCGCCTTAGTAGAAACAGAGCAATTAGATTGCTGCACGCTAAATAAATCCCATAGTGAAATTGTTTAAGAGGTTGTGCAACCTAGATGTATTGCAAATCTATATGAAAACCATAGAATGTGCATCAAGACTTACTACTGTTATATTTTCTGGCCTGCGCTGAATACACAATTATATTTTGAGTCTCAAATTGCAGTGTTTTACTCTGTGTATGGCCAAAGTAGCTGCTAAGCAAACATGCGATATATTATAAAAATGAGTTTTAGCTTACTTTTATAATAAGCGCTATTTTGCGCAGTCTTCGTCATGTTGTAACAGTATTTTTTAAATTTAAAGACAATCCAAGGGTGCTTAAATGCGTTTATTACACACTATGTTACGTGTTGCTGATTTAGAAAAATCAATCGAATTTTATACCAAAGTACTTGGGATGAAAGAGTTACGCCGTGCAGATAACGAAGAATATCGTTATACCTTAGCCTTTGTTGGTTACGGAGACGAAAAAGACAATACGGTATTAGAGCTAACCTATAACTGGGATCAAGACAGTTACGACTTAGGCAATGCTTATGGCCATATAGCCATTGAATTTGATGATATTTACAAAACATGTGCTGATATTAAAGCTGCCGGTGGCAATGTTAGTCGTGAACCTGGGCCTGTAAAAGGTGGTACTACTGAAATTGCTTTTGTAAAAGACCCTGATGGCTATGCAATTGAGCTTATTCAGAAAAAAGAAGATATGAGTCGTTTTTAAATTTGTATTAAAGCAAGTAGGTTTAAATTAAAAAGGTGCTTTTAGCACCTTTTTTTAGCGCAATTGACTGTCTTTACTGCCTCGGCGATTAAAAGCCCCCACTGTTGCGCTCTTGCCTTCAATTGCTTGCTGGCATGCAACACAATAACGAACACCGGGTAACGCCAATCTACGCGCTTGAGGGATCGCAGCATCACATTCTTCGCACAACTCAGCACTTGAGCCTGAAGCCAAATTACTGCGAGCGTACTGAACAGCATCGTTAACACTTGCGTCTATTTGATCTTGAACTGCACCTTCTCGTGCCCATCCACTTGCCATATATAACCTCCTAATGAGTTGGACGTTTATACTTATAATAGCTATTAACAGCTTTATTGGCACTGAATAGAACAAAAAAGCCGCTTGTAGCGGCTTTTTGTTTTTAATCGATTAATTTTAACAGTTATAAACTGTAATCAATCACCTGCATGCCTAACTTTTCAAGCTCAGGGCGCAAGGTTTTGGCATCACCAACAACTAAATAAATCATCTCTTTAGTGTTTAAATGTTTTTTAGCTAAGGCGTTAACTTCTTCTTTGCTAATATTACTAACAATTTCATTTCTTTCTTTTACAAAGCTAGGTTTTAAATCAAACTCTAATATTTGTGCTAAAAAGCCAAGTTTTGCATTAGGTGTTTCGTATTTAAGCGCATCTTTTTGGTTAATAGCTTTGCGCATAAACATAAGCTCTTGGTCTGTTACACCATTTTGAGCGTAGTTATTAAGCTCGTTGGTAAACTCTGTAATAGACGCAGCAGTAGAATCTGCTCTCACCGCTGCAGAGGCTGTAAAGCCACCTGATGTTTTATCACCCCAAAAATGAGAGCGAGCACCATAAGTGTAGCCTTTATCTTCGCGTAAATTTAGATTGATACGGCTGTTAAACGTGCCACCCAATGCAAAGTTCATTAAGTTAGCTTTAAAAAACTCACCGGTAATATCTTCAACCATGCCACGCTTACCAATACGAATTTCTGATTGCGGTGCGCCAGGCTTATCAACTAAATAAATTACATTTGTTTGTACTTTTGGCTCAGCAAAATTTAAATCAACGCTTGAAGCTTTGCCCTGCCAGTTTGTAAGGGCAGCTTTAATTTTAGGTTCAATTGTTGATTCTTTTAAATCAGAAACAATAATAACTTGGGCACCCTGCGGTTTAAAGTTTGCATTATAAAAAGCTTTAACATCATCGAGCGTAATGGCTTCTATACTTTCAACAGTACCGCTACTTGGTAGTGAAGCTATGTTATTTCCGTATAGTAATTTGCTATACGTATTAGAGGCTAAATAACCTGCATCTTTCATTGAATGTTGGATGTTTTGAATGCTTTGCTTTTTATTACGCTCAAAGTCATCTGCATTAAATGCCGGTTTAAATAACTTTTCTTCTACAAGCTTTAATGTTGCATCTAGATTTTTAGTTAAGCTAGAAACATATACATTTGTATGTGTTTTATCAGCGTATATGCTTACTTGACTACCCAACTTTTCAAGCGCGTTACTCATTTGCTCTGTGGTGTAGTTTTGCGTAGCCTCACTCATTAGCGATGCAGTCATTGACGATAAACCCACTTTACTCGCTTGTTCATTATACAAGCCACCCGGAACTTTAATAAAAATAGCAGTCGTTGGCGTTTCGGTGCTTTGAGTACCTAATATTTTAATACCGTTTGCAGTATTAGCTTGCCAAAGTGCAGGAACATCCACAGCAGGATTTGCACCGGCCTCTGGATGAACACTTCGATCAAATGTATCAACTGCTCTTCGTGCCACTAAATCATCAGCTGAAGTGGTCGATGGCCCTCCAAAATCATGCGCTTTAGGAGTAAAGTTGTCTGGGGCAGCTATAAGTTGAGTCTGCCCTTCTGGCACAACACTCATAATAACGGCAGATTTACCTTTGATATATTGATTAAAAACACGCATAACATCAGCTTTTGTAACTTTGTTATAACGTGCAATCTCATCTTTAGCTGAGTTTGGGTTACCTGTAAACGTTTCTGACGCGGCAAGTTGAGAGACTTTTCCTGATACGCTTTGCAGACCAAAAATTGCACCCGATTCTATTTTAGCTTTTACTTTATCTAAATCATCTTGTGTAACACCACGCTCTTCAAATTCAACAAATGAATCACGAATAATTTTTTCCATATCAGCTAACGTTTTTCCTGCTGTAGGATTAGGTAAAGCATAAAGACTAATTGAGCATGCTAACTCTTGGCATGGATGGTTTGCACTTGCTTGAACTGCAAGCTGGTTTTTAACTAGGTTTTTGTATAGTAATGAATTGTTCCCCCCACCTAATATTTCTGCAAGTATATCCAGCGGTGCTTCATCTTCAGAGCGAGCGTAAGTCGTTGGAAAACTCATACTTAATAAAGGTAAGTGAACCTTATCTTCCATTGAAATATATCTATCAGCATTTAGTGTTACCGCTGTTTTTTCTACTTTAGGTATTGCAGGGCCTTTTGGAATTGGCGCAAAGTATTTAGTAACCAGTGGTAGTATTTCATTAGCGTTGATGTCGCCACCAATGGTAAGCGTTGCATTATTAGGGCCATACCACTTTAAAAAGAATGCTTTTAAGTCATTCACATTTACACGGTTAAGGTCATCCATAAAACCAATTACAGGCCAAGAATACGGATGCCCATCTGGATACATTGCTTGAGCAACACGCTCACCTAAACGACCATAAGGGCGATTATCAACGCGTTGGCCGCGCTCATTTTTTACTGTTTCGCGTTGTACTTCAAATTTTTCTTGGGTTACAGCATCTAGTAAAAAGCCCATTCGATCAGCTTCTAGCCACAACATTTTTTCTAATTGATTTACAGGTACGGTTTCAAAATAATTTGTTCTATCTGAGTTAGTTGTACCATTTAAAGTACCGCCTGCTTCAGAGATTATTTTAAAATGTTCCTCATCAGCAACGTTTTCTGAGCCTTGAAACATCATATGCTCAAAAAAGTGAGCAAAGCCTGACTTACCCAACTCTTCGCGAGCAGAACCAACGTGGTATGTTACATCAACGTGTACTAAGGGATCTGAATGATCCTCATGCACAATTACAGTTAAACCGTTATCTAGTTTATATTTTTTATACGGTATGTTGATTTCACCTGCGTTTGATTTCACTGATTCAATAAGTGTAACGCCTGGGATTGATGCTTCTGTAATAATCTTTTTATCAACAGCTTGAGTTGAGCTATTACATGCAGCTAACCCTGATGCAAGTAAAACAGCAAGTGCGATTTTTGTGAGTTTCATTTTTTAGTCCATATTTAAATTAACTCAATGAGTTTAAAGACTAATTAAAAGTACAACAAGGAATATGAAACAATTGTAAGATTGGTTTTGTAACGAAGTGTAAATAGATAGATATAAAAATGAAGTGTGAAATGAGGGTATAAATTTGTAGTTTTATTCTTATAACACTGCACTAGCTTATTAAATAAATTAAGCGGCATTTACAAGATATAATTGTTCTTGATAACGTCATGAATAGAACGTCTGGTATCACACTGCTTTATACAATACTTAAAATAAGTAAGTGGCGTCCCCAAGGGGATTCGAACCCCTGTTACCGCCGTGAAAGGGCGGTGTCCTAGGCCTCTAGACGATGGGGACGCAGAAATTGGTTTGCAAATCATTGATTTGCTATTTCTGTGTA